>JAPLJL010000064.1 GCA_026388615.1 Pseudomonadota bacterium
GCAACCTTCAGGTTGCGGAAAAACGCAGGCTGAATCCTGCGGCTACCCATAACGGTTACAAAAAAAAGTGAGGTAAACATGGCAAGAAAGAAAATCGCGGTAATCGGCGGTGGGAACGTGGGACAGACCTGCGCCCATGTGGCGGCGATCAAGAACCTGGGTGATGTGGTCATCACCGATATCGTGGAGGGGATGCCGCAGGGCAAGGCTCTCGACCTGATGGAATGCCGCTCGTTCTCGGGGATCGATGTGGATATCATGGGTACGACCAAGTATGACGACATCGCCGGGTCCGACCTAGTCATCGTCACCGCCGGGATGGCCCGGAAGCCGGGGATGACCCGGGAGGACCTGCTCGACGCTAACATCAAGATCGTAAAACCGGTCGCGGAGGCGATCAAGAAATTCGCCCCCGACTCGATTGTCCTAGTGGTTTCGAACCCGCTGGATTCGATGGTTTACCTGACCGCCTCGGTCACCGGCTTTCCCAAGAACCGCGTGATCGGCTCGGCCGGCGTACTCGACTCGGCCCGCTTCGCCTGCTTCATCGCGATGGAGCTCAAGGTCAGCCCGCGCGACGTGCAGACCCTGGTCCTCGGCGGCCACGGCGACGACATGGTGCCGCTCGTCCGCCGGGCCCAGGTGAACGGCGTGCCGGTGGAAAACCTGATTCCCCCGGACCGGCTCGCGGCCCTGGTCGACCGGACCCGGAAGGCCGGGGGCGAGATCGTGGCTTTGCTCAAGACCGGGAGCGCCTACTTTTCACCCGGGAGCGCCACGGTGACGATGGCCGAGGCCATCCTCAATGACCAGCGGCGCGTCATGCCCTGCTCGGTCTGGTGCGAGAAGGAATACGGCGTCGGCGGGTATTTCATGGGCGTTCCCGCCGTTCTCGGCGCCACGGGCGTGCAGAAGGTGGTGGAGATCGACCTCAACGCGGAGGAAAAGGCGGCCTTCCAGAAGTCGCTGGATTCGGTCAAGAAAACCGTCCAGGAGATGAAAGGCAAAGGTTTTTAACTGAAAGCTTGAATGCGGGAAAGCGAGAAGGCGAGAAAGCTGAAAACCTGGAATAATAACGGGGAAAAAGCTTCTGAAGAAATGTTGGCCTTCCAGCTTTCCAGCTGTCCGGCTTTCTAGCGGGATTTAATATGCGCGAAGTCCAAGTAAAAGAAATAACTCTAAAGCTCCGGGAGCTTTTCCAATCGGCCTGCTACAACCTGGGCGAAGATGTAATCGAGGCTCTGGACCGGGCCCGGAAAGCGGAAGAGTCCCCCATCGGGGTGGCGATTCTGGATGAAATCATCGAGAACGCCAAGATTGCCCGGGAGGGGGTTTATCCGCTTTGCCAGGATACCGGTCTGGCGGTGGTTTTCATCGATCTCGGCCAGGAGGTGCATTTGGTCGGAGGAACCCTGGATGAGGCGGTCAACGAGGGCGTGCGCCAGGCCTATAAGGATGGTTTTCTCCGCAAGTCGGTTTGCGACTGCTTCACCCGGAAAAATACCGGGGACAATACCCCCTGCATCATGCATGTCCGGATCGTTCCGGGAGACAAGATTCACCTGGTTTGCGCTCCCAAGGGGGGAGGAAGCGAGAACATGAGCCGGGTGCAGCTCCTGCCTCCGGCCGCCGGCATGGAAGGGGTAAAAAAACTGGTGGTGGACCGGGTCCGGGAAGCCGGCTCCAATCCCTGCCCCCCGATTGTCGTAGGGGTCGGGATCGGCGGCGACCTGGAACTGTCGGCCATCCTGGCCAAGCGGTCGCTGCTCCGGCCGCTCGGAAACCCTAATCCGAGCCTGGAACTGGCCAACCTGGAGCAAGAACTTCTGGAGAAGATTAACCGTCTGGGGATCGGGCCGGCCGGGCTGGGGGGCAGAACCACCGCCCTGGCGGTGCATGTCGAAATGACCAACTGCCACATCGCGAGCCTCCCGGTGGCGATCAACATCAATTGCCATTCGCACCGGCATAAAGAGGCCACCATATAGGTGTATTGATGGAATGCCAAAGGTCAAAGCTCAAATTTCAAATGAAGTTCAAAGCTCAAATGATAAAGTTTTGATATTTAGATTTTGGCATTGATTTGAACTTTGGATTTTGGAATTTGGATTTAAGTGGCAAATAGCAGGTAACCAGAGAAAAAGAAAAATGAAAGAGAATGTCATTAAACTCAAAACCCCCCTCACGAGCGAACAGGTTTCCAAGTTGAAGATCGGGGACCGGGTTCTCCTTTCCGGGGTGATTTACACTTCCCGCGACGCCGCGCACAAGCGGATTGTCGACGCCATGGACAAGGGCGAAAAAACCCCGATGGAGATTGCGGGCACGGTGATCTACTACGCCGGTCCTTCCCCGTCCCGCCCGGGAAAGCCAATCGGCTCGGTGGGGCCGACCACCAGCTACCGGATGGACTCCTACGCCCCCCGCCTGATCGAGAAAGGCTTGAAGGGAATGATCGGGAAGGGCTCCCGGGGCAAGGAAGTGATCGAAGCTATGAAAAAGCACAAGGCGGTCTATTTCGGAGCCACCGGCGGGGCGGCCGCCCTGATCGCCCGGGTGGTGAAGAAGGGCCAGGTCATCGCCTACCCGGAACTGGGCCCGGAAGCCGTCAACATGCTGGAGGTGGAAGATTTTCCTCTGGTGGTGATCAACGATGTCACCGGGGCGGACCTTTACGAAGAAGGGGTCAAGAAGTATCAAAAGTAAATGACCAATGACCAAGTTCCAAATTCCAAACTGATATTAAAGAATTTTTATTGTTTTGGAATTTATTGATTGGAATTTGTTTGGTAATTGGAGCTTGGTAATTGGAATTTGAGCAGAAAGGGGTTTAGCGATGAGACTGGACATTCCCTTCACGAAGTACGCCTGGCATTCGGGGACGATTGCCTGGCTCCTGCACCGGATTACGGGGGGAGCCCTGATTTTTTACCTGACGATCCACGTCTGGGTTACCCACCATCTGGGCAAAGGCCCGGAGGAGTTTGACCAGATGATGAAGCTCCTCATGCACCCCGCCTTCCGGATCGGGGAGATCGGCCTCCTGGCGGCCATTGTCTATCATTCCCTGAACGGAGTGCGGATCCTGCTGGTGGATCTGGGGATTGGGGCGCGCCACCAGGAACAGATGTTCTGGTGGGTGATCGGGCTGAGCTTCGTCCTGTGTGTGCTCGGGGGGATTGAGCTTTTCCCGTGGTATCTTTTACAGAACCCGATTTTTAAAGGTCTTTTACCTTAACCGAAAAGAAGGTCAGGAACATGCACAAATACAGTTACAAAAATGGCGGCGTTTATGTCTGGTTCCTGCAAAGGCTCACCGGCTTCCTTCTGCTTGCGCTTCTGCTG
>JAPLJL010000179.1 GCA_026388615.1 Pseudomonadota bacterium
GACCGCCGACGGCCGACCGCAGACCGCAGACAATAAATTGACGATTTTATATTTGAATCAGAATCCATTTTTTTCAACTGATAACCTGATGTCCTGATATCCACTTTCCGAGCTCTGCGAGCCCGACGACTTGTCCTTCGAAGCCTCCGACTCCGCCAAGGCTATGTCGGACAGGTTGGCGTAGGAGGAAGCCCTTTTCATTTTAAAGCTAGCCGGGCGAAGTCTGGGCTAATCTCCTTACTTACCTGATTTATCTAGTCTATCTGATCTTTTTCGTCAATAGATTTTTCTAGGTTCAATGGTTTTCTCCGGTTGTTTGGAATATTTTCGCATTTTTCCTTGACTTTCCTCCCCTTAAATAATAGAAATGGCCTGAATCAGTATGATCGTTCCCGCCGAAAAACTGGAGAAGAAAGTCTCCTCAATGTGAAGAAAGGATTGCAACATGAAAACCCTGATTATCTACTTTTCCCAGACCGGGTACACGAAAAAGGCGGCGGAGCTCATCCGCGAGGGGATCATGGCCACCGGGGGAAAATGCGATCTGGTTCCCCTGAATCAGGTCAAAGTAAAAACCCTGGCCGGATATGATCTGGTCGGCCTGGGCTGTCCCGTCTTTTATTACCAGGAGCCATTCCATCTCCGCGATTTCATTGACAAATTGCCCGATTTGAAAGGGAAACTCTGGTTTGTCTTCTGCAGTCACGGCTCGGTCGTGGGCATAGCCCTAAATTCCATGGCCGAACATCTCCGGAAAAAAGGGGTGTCGGTGATCGGCTACTTTGACATGTACGCCGACGCCTCCGCACCCTTCATCCCCCACCCGACCACCACCACCGGGCACCCGGACAAAATCGATCTCGAGCGGGCGCAGGCTTTCGGCCGGGAGATCGTGCCCCGCTGGGAGCAGATCACCCGGGGTGATGAGAGCCTCATTCCCGCACTTCCCCCGGTGGATGAAGAGTGGGTGAAAAGCGCGGAGATGTTCAATTTCGAGCTGGTGAAAAACATCATGCCCCAGCTGACCGTCAACCGGGAAAAGTGCATCGGCTGCGGCCAGTGTGAGGAGAGCTGCCCGGTCCAGGGCATCGAGATCGGGACCGACCCGCCCCGGATCCAGAGCCCCTGCATCTACTGCTGCTTTTGCGTGGAGGTCTGCCCGGTGATGGCCATCGAGGGCGATTTCGAGATGATCGCCTCCATGAACCCCGGGCACTACGCCCGCCTGAAGGTGGCGCTGGACGAAGCCGCCGCCCGGGGTGAATTCCGATGGCTGGTCGATTTCGACAAAATTGATTACGACGATTACATGTATAAGCAGTGGGAAAGAGAGAGAAAATAGCTGGAGAATATCCGCGGTCGGCGGTCCCTCCGGGCCGTAGGCCCATACGGGCCGGAGGCTGCCGTCGGCGGTCGTTAGTTTAGCCTTTCTCGCTTTATTCCTTTTTAATGTAAAACTTTCGCCGGAGCGGGGAGGGAACAGGTGACCGTGGTCCCGCTCTTCCGGCCCGGCTGGATGCTCAGGTTTGCCCCGATTATCTTCGATCGGTAGTCCATGATCTGCAGGCCCAGACCCCCATTAATTTTAAAATTTTTCGGAATCCCGACCCCGTCGTCGCTCACGGAGATGGTGAGCTTGTTTCTCACGACCGCCAGGCGGACCTTCACGTGCTGGGCCTTACCGTGCTTGATCGCGTTGCTGGTGGCTTCCTGGGCGATGTAATAAAGATTGGTGGAAATTATATTGTCATCAACCAGGACGCGGCGCGGGCATTGGAAAGCGCAGGAAACCTTAAAGAGCCTTTCCAGGTTGACCGAGAGCTGGCGGAGCGAAACCATCAGCCCGTCGGCCCGGGGCTCGACCGGGTTGACCCCCCGGGCCAGGTCGCGGGATTGGGTAATGGCCTCGCTGATCAGTTTAGAGATCTTGCCCGCTTCCCGGGCTTCCGCGGGGCACTTGGAAACCAGCTTGTTTTCCAGAACCTTATTCATGAAAGAGATGGCGGTGAGATGCTGGCCCAGCCCGTCATGCAGATCGTGGCCGACCCGCCTCCGCTCCCGGGCGGCGATCTCCAGGATTTCCTTTTCCATCCGCTTACGCTCGGTGATGTCGCGGATCGAGGCCAGTAACCCGGTGGGGTTTCCCGACGCGTCCTTTAAGAGCGCGGCGTTTGCTTCTCCGATAAATTTGGTTCCATCAACGCGGGAAAAGACCTGCTCCACATTTCGGACCACCTTGCCCTTGGCGATTTTATTAATGTTTCTCAGATTCTCCCGGTAGTCCTTGGGATCGGTAAGCTCCAGGGACATTTTCCCGATCAGGTCTTCCTTCTTGTCGGCCCCGAAAAGTTCGAGGGTGCGCTGGGAGGCCGCGGTAACCCGCATTTTCAAGTCGGTGGAGACAATGGCGTCCGGGGAGGTCTCCACCAGCGTCCGGTACATCTCCTCCGATTCCCGGAGGGCCTCTTCCGAGTGCTTACGCTCGGTCACGTCCCGGTTGATCGCGATCATGCCCTTGGGCTGGCCGTGAGCGTCCTTGATCAAGGCGGAACTGACTTCCGTGATTATGACCTTTCCATCCTTCCTCAAAATCGGGTATTCATTGCCGCGGAGCGACCCGAGCCGGGCCGATTTCATCAGGTTGGAGCTGACTCTTTCCCGATCTTTAGGTGAAACAAAATCCAGGACCTTTTTGCCTAAAAAATCCTTTTCCGTTTTGTAACCGTACATCTCGTAAATTTTTCCGGTTGCGTAGGTGATCCGCCCTTCCATATCCAGCAGCGTGATTACGTCCGGGGAGGTCTCGATCAGCGTCCGGTACATCTCCTCCGATTCCTTGAGGGCCGTTTCCGCCCGCTTGCGTTCGGTGACGTCGTGGATTGTGACCAGAAGCTCCTTGGCGTTTCCCTGGTCGTCCCGCAGCATGGAGGCGCTGACCTCGCCGAAATAAGTGGTGCCGTCGATCCTTTTGATGACACGCTCCACGTTCCGGATTGCTTGGGACTTCAGAATCTTGGCCATGTGCTTTTTTATCCCTGCGTATTCACCGGAATCGGCAAAATCAAAGCAGGATTTTCCGATCAGATCCTTCTTCTCGCGGGCGCCCGAGATCTCCAGGGCGCGCTGGGACACTTCCTTGACCCGTCCCTTGAGGTCGGTAACAAAAACGGCTTCGGGGGAGGTCTCCACCAGCGTCCGGTACCGCTCCTCAGACTCTCGGAGGACCGTCTCCGCCCGCTTGCTCTCGGTGATGTCGCGGGTGATCCCGATCAGGGCTTTGGGGTTCCCCTCGGCATCCCGGAGAACGGAAGATCTTGATTCCACGATGATGAGAGTCCCGTCTTTTTTGAACGTGGTGTATTCCTGGCCGCGGAGGGATCCCTCCAGGATCGATTTCCGGAAATTGGCAATGGCTTTTCCCCGGTCCTGGGCAACAGTCAGTTCGGAAAACTTCTTCCCCAGGAATTCCTTTTCGCTTTTGTAACCATACGTTTCAAATATTCTTGGGGACGCGTAAGTTAACCGGCCCTCCAGGTCCATTACCGTGATCACGTCCGGTGAGGTTTCCACTAATGTCCGATACAACTCCTCCGATTCCCGTAGGGCCGTCTCGGCCTTCTGGCGCTCGGTGATCCCGGCCCGGAGTTCCTGGTTGGCTTTTAGCAATTCCACGGTTCTCTGGGTCACCCGGGTTTCCATCTCGTCGTAGGCCTGTTTCAGTTTCGTTTCGGCGTTCACGCGCGCGGTGATGTCCCGAGCCAAGCTCAGGACCGATACCACTTTGCCGTCCTCGAAAAGCGGGACCGCGTTGATCTCCAGCTCCAGGATCTGGCCCCAGACAGTGCGGGTCCGAAGTTTCAAGCCGAAAACCGGGCGGCCTTCCTTCAAACCATCTGACAACCGGATCAGTTCCTCGAGGTTGTCGCCGGCGAAAAAATCCAGGAAACTTTTTTTCTGGAATTCCTCCAGAGATAACCCATGGACCTCAAGGGTCGCGGGATTGCCGTCGAGAAAGAATCCGTCCAGGTCGTTGAGGTAGATAAAATCGGGGCTGTGCTGAAAGACCGTGCGATGCATCTGCTCGCTCTTTTTCAGCTCTCCCTCAATGCGCTTGTGTTCGGCTCCCCCCTCTTCCTCCAGCTGGGCAAACCTTTGCCGCAAGTCTTCCAGTTCCCGGATTAATTGTTCCTTGGATTTATCCTTGTCGTTGATCATGGGACCCCCTCCACGAAAATCCCGGAGATTTACTCAGGGCAAAGCTCCCCAAGCTAAATTATATTAGTTATACCCCTCCATAATCCGATTTTCCCAACGTTTTTATAATAACAAACCGTAATGATAGGTCAAGAAAACAGCGGCCTGCTGGCCGCCCGCCCTAAGTCACAAGTCCTAAGTCCAAAGTCCAGAAACTGAGAAAGGCGACAAAAGATAGTTTTACTTTTTTGCCATTATGTTTTAATTAAGTAATATGATCAAGGAAAATACGGACCTGAAAAATATCGCGGTGGTCGCGGATAATAAATTCCGGGATATCGCGATCGGCCTGGTCCACGCGATTTCGGAAAAGCCGGATCTAAAAGCTTCGTATTATAACCTCAAGCAATGGAAGGATGATGAGGTTAAAATCGCCGCCAGCAATCATGTCATTTTTATCGGTAGAAATGACGCTTCCGAGCCTTACCTTTCACTGCTTAAAAAGAAAAATGAGAAATTGGGGGTGGCCTGGGGGTATTTCGGCGTGATCGCGGCCATATATATTGAAAAAATCAATCTGGATATCAAAGAGATCAAAAAGGAAATGAAAAAGATTAAGGAGTTAAAGCTATCCCTGAATAAAAATCGCCGGAAAAAAATCGCCCTAGCCTTCGCCGAATTTTCCTTCGCCCTCCTGGTCCCGATGGGATTATTGATTATTGCTCTATCCGAAGGATGGGTACGCTTGTCGCGCAAGCACAAAACTGAAATCGCGGAGAAATACCTGTATCACCTGGGAATAACGTCATTTCTACATGAACAATTTGATGAATTTATCAAAGATTGAATATCGTAGGTGGCAGGCAGTAGGTCAAAGGGAATTGACGATTGACGATTACGGATTGACGATTGCAGGTAAAAGATCGTCTTGGTTTTCATTCGTAAATCGTAAATCGTCATTCGTCAATAAAACCTATGCTCTTTTCCCCTTGCTCTTTGCCCCCTGCCCTTTGCTGGCAACGATCGGATAAATTAATAATGAGCATATAATTAAGGAGGAGAGATGAAGAGAATCAGCAAGCGGATCACGGAGGGGATCGACCGGGCCCCGCATCGGGCCCTGCTTCACGCCACCGGGATGGACCCCTGCCAGCTGGGCGAGCCCCTGGTCGGGATCGCCAGCTCCTTCAGCGACCTGGTGCCCGGTCATATCGGGATGCGCGAGCTCGAGCGTTTCATCGAGCGCGGGATTGCCGGCGGCGGGGGTGTCCCCTTCGTTTTCGGCCTCCCGGCCATCTGCGACGGGATCGCCATGGGCCACCGGGGGATGCATTTTTCCCTTCCCTCCCGCGAGCTGATCGCCGACTCGGTCGAATCCATAGCCGAGGCTCACGCCCTGGACGGCCTGGTCCTCCTCACCAACTGCGACAAGATCACCCCGGGGATGCTGATGGCCGCCGCCCGCCTGGATATCCCGGCCATTGTCGTCACCGCCGGCCCGATGATCTCCGGGCGCCTGGAGATGCGCCGCCTCGACCTGGTCCGCGACACCTTCGAAGCCGTGGGCCGCTGCCGGGGGGGAACAATGAGCGAAAATGAAGTCCACGCCCTCGAACTCGAGGCCTGCCCGGGAGCCGGCGCCTGCCAGGGGCTTTACACCGCTAATTCGATGTCCATCCTGACCGAGGTTTTAGGGATGAGCCTCCCGGGCTCCGGGACCGCCCTGGCCGCGAGCGCCCGGAAGCGCCGGATCGCCTACCGGAGCGGGCTTGAGATCGTCCGCCTGATCCGGGAGGGCGTTTCCGCGCGGAAGATCATGACCCCGGCGGCTTTCCACAATGCCATCCGGGTGGACATGGCCATGGGGGGTTCGACCAACACGATCCTCCATCTTCTGGCCATCGCCTCCGAGGCCTTAGTCCAGCTTCCCCTGGAAAAATTCGACGAGATCTCCCGGAAGACTCCCCAGATCGCCTATATCCGGCCGGCGGGCGAGCACTTCCTGGAAGATTTGGACGCGGCCGGCGGGGTGCCGGCCCTCCTCCACCGCCTGAAAGACAAGATCGAGGACAACCCCACCGTTTCGGGGTTCCGGGTCAAGGAGATCGCCCGGAAATTCCGCCCCTACGAGGACGAGGTGGTCCGTCCCCTGAACAAGGCCTACCGGCCCGACGGCGGGATCGCCATCCTGCGGGGCAACCTGGCCCCGGAGGGAGCGGTGGTAAAAAAGGCCTCCGTCTCCAATAAAATGATGCGCTTCACCGGGAAGGCCCGGGTCTTTAACTCCGAGGATGAAGCGAGTCTCGCGATCAAGGCCAGGCGGATCCGGCCCGGGGATGTGGTGGTTGTCCGCTACGAGGGCCCGAAGGGCGGACCCGGGATGCGGGAGATGCTCGAACCC
>JAPLJL010000224.1 GCA_026388615.1 Pseudomonadota bacterium
AGTGTCTAGAGATTGCTTAAATACGATGAACCTCATAAAACCGATATCAGACTCAATAGACACAAAGAACACAACGAAATAACGACACAATAGACACGATAGTTGCGAGGACCAACCCCCCGGGTTTCTGAAAACCCAACAAACCCAATGGACTGCTTTCATCTCTTTCGACACTATGAACGCTATGGACACTATGGACACAATGGACGTCTTTTCCCTCTGCCCTATAATTTATGCCTTAAGCGCTTTGCCCTCTGCCCTTTGCTCCTTGCCCCTTCACCTATAAGTGATCATCCCTTCATCTTCCAGATGCGGGGTCTGGTTGAACCCGGTCAGGGTGAACCGGTCCTGGCTGTAAGTAAACTCCGTAATGCTGGAATTCTTGATGATCCACTGCAGGCTCAGGGCCTTTAGCCCGGACAGACTCAGGGCGTGCTGGAGCGCGATCGAAATGGCCCCCCCGGAGGTAAAAACCGCCACGGTCTTCCCCGAAGCGTACTCCGACCGGATCCTTTCTATCCCCGCGATTACCCGGTCCTGAAACCGCAGGAAAGACTCGGTTTCGGGCCCCGGATTGGGATCCTCGAGCCAGCGCTCGAGGACGATCTCGAAAATATGCTGGAAAGCCCGGCGGCCCTCCGGAGAACCGTCCCCGATCCCGGGATATCGCTTAACCACTTCTCTAATCCTCTGATCTTCTTCCAGGAGGCGGGGATAAAGGTAGGTCATGATTCCCCGGGAGTCGTATTCGTTGAACCCCGTAAGTATCCCTCCTTCGGGAAAACTCAGTCCGGCTTTTTGCAGGATCTCACCCACGGTCTGAAGCGTCTGTTTCTGCCTCACCATGGCCCCGGAAAATACCGCGTCGAAACCCCGGCGCCGGCGGGCCCAGTATTGGCCGAGGATAGTGGACTGCGAGATCCCGAGCGGAGAAAGCCGATCGTAATCCTCGGTGCCGAACATCGCCTGGCCATGTCTAATTAGGATCAATGTGCTCATGGTCGTATTTTTTCAAGAGGATATAATATAAAACAAATAAGGCCAAAGGTTAACCGCAAAATAATGTCATAGTTTAGAGCTTGGAATGGAAATCCCCCATTCCCCCCTTTTGACAAAGGGGGGAATGGGGGGATTAGATATTGACTGAGATCATGAAGATCCTGGTTTGCGTCAAGCAAGTCCCCGAACGGGAGAGCCGTTTTCTCCTGGATGCCTCCGGCAAGGGTTATTCCGACCAGGGGATCAACTTCGTTCTCAACCCTTATGACGAATACGCTCTCGAAGAAGCCCTATTAATAAAAGATAAACTCCCGGAAACCGAAGTCACGGCCCTTTCCCTCGGACCCGCCCGGACAGAAAAGACCGTCCGCCGGGCCCTTGAACTCGGGGCCGACTGCGGAGCCTGCATCCTGACCCCGGAGAATTATTACCTCGGGCCGGGGGAGACCGCGTTACAGATCGCCGGGTTCGCCCGGGAGAGAGGATTCGGCCTGCTTTTCTTCGGGATCATGTCGGAAGACTATATGCGCGGGCAGACCGGCCCGATGGTGGCCGCCCTCCTCCAGCTGCCCTTCGCCACCGCGGTGGTAGCGGAAAACATTTCGAGCGATCTCAGCCGGATCACCGTGGAAAGGGAGCTCGAGGCGGGGCTTCGCGAGGTGGTTGAACTCCCGCTTCCGGCCGCGCTCACGATTCAATCGGGCATTAACCGACCCCGTTACCCCCGGCTCACCGATAAGCTCAGGGCCCGGGAGCAGAAGCTCGAGATAATTACCAACCTGGAGCCTCTCCCGCCCGGCCGGTGCGCCGAGCTCCTGCGGGCTTTTTTTCCCCCGCCTTCACCGGCTGGAACCTTTTTAGCGGGAAACCTGGAGGAACAGGCGGAAACACTGATCCGGATCATCCGGGAGAGAACGGATGTTTTATAAGAATTGACGATTGTAGATTGACGATTGACGAATTTTTTAAAAAAAGATGGCCATCATTTAAACAAATACATCATTCCCGTGAAAGCGGGAATCCAGTTTGGGGTTTCGAGTTTAAAGATTTGATTGGTTTAGTAATTAGAGCTTGGTAATTGGGATTTGAAATTGAATAAGGGCATCTGGATCATCGCCGAGCACTTTGACGGCCGAATCAGGCCGGTCAACTCCGAGCTGATTGCCTTCGCCCGCAAGATCCCCGGGGAAATCAAGGTTATTGTGATTGGGCATCCGGTTAAGCCGCTTGCTGATGAGATCGCCCGGACAACCGGATGCGACGTAATCGGCTTAGATTCACCCGCCGCCGTCCTCTATAACTCCGAGGTTTACCGAAACCTGATTATAAAATTATGCGAACGGAATCAGCCCCGTTACATCCTTG
>JAPLJL010000127.1 GCA_026388615.1 Pseudomonadota bacterium
CTACCGCGCCGAGGCCAAGGCCTCCGGAAAGCCTGAGAAAATACTCGACAAGATCGCCTCGGGGAAGCTGGAAAAGTTCTACAGCGAGGTCTGTCTGTGGGAGCAGCGTTTCATCCGGGACGACTCGCTTTCTTTCGGGGACTATTTCCAGTCGATCGCGGTCAAGATGGGGGAGAATGTCCAGTTCCGGAGATTCGTCCGTTACCAGCTCGGGGAAGAGTCTGGTGAGGCGGCCGCCTCCACGCCGGAAACCTGCTGAACCGGATAGCTTTTCGCAGCCTGCTGGGCGCGGTACATTATTCCGTCATTCCGGGCTTGACCCGGAATCCAGTCTTAATCCCTGGATTCCTGCTGGAGTTTATCCTGAGCGTAGTCGAAGCGCAGGAATGACAACAGAACAAGTAAGGTTTAAATGATATTGAAACCCCGCGGCTTGCCGCGGGGATGATCATTAATCCTATGACCGTTCGTAAACTGGTTTATCATCGGGCCCTGGTCAAACTCTCGGGCGAGATGCTGGCCGGGCCGCAGGGCTTCGGGATTGACCGGAAAACCCTGCGTTATCTGGCCCAGGAGGTAGCCTCCGCCCGGGGCTTGGGCGGGCAGATTGTCGTTGTCCCCGGGGGAGGGAATATCATCCGGGGCGCGAAGGCCGGCGGGGAAGGGGTGGACCGGGTCACCGCCGATTACGCCGGGATGATCGCCACCCTGATCAATTCCCTCCTGCTCGCCGATGCCCTCTGCCAGGCGGGGATTACGGCCAGGGCGCTTTCCGCTTTCCCGGTGGGGGAGATTGTCGAACCCTACCGCCGGGATCAGGCCCTGGCCCGGCTCGAGCGGGGAGAGGTTCTGATCCTCGCCGGGGGGACCGGAAGCCCGATGCTTTCCACCGATACCGCCGGCGCCCTCCGGGCCCGGGAACTTTCCTGCGAGATTCTTCTGAAAGGAACCAAGGTGGACGGGGTTTACGACGCCGACCCGATGAAATTCAAGGATGCTAAGCGTTTCGAGGAGCTGACCTATAAAAAAGTCATGGGCGAGGGACTGCAGGTGATGGATCTTGCCGCCGTCGCCCTCTGCGAGGAAGGCGAGATCCCGGTCCGGGTTTTCAATCTCTGGAAGAAGGGCAACCTGGTCCGGATTCTTCAGGGCGAAAAGATTGGAACACTGGTGAGAAAGTAATTGCGGATTGCGGAATGCGGATTGCGGAATTTAAATTTCCCAAAAGGTAGGCGCAGGTTTTAACCTGCGTTTTTTTTTAGTAGAATGGAAATATTAATATAGTCCCGATAAATCAGGAGGCGGAAAATGGAAAAGGAAATTTTTCAAGCGTTGGAAGCCAAGATGGAAAAAGCCATCGCTACTTTTCGGGAAGAGCTCTCCCGGGTGCGGACCGGGCGGGCTGCGCTCTCCCTTCTGGACAACGTGAAGGTGGATTACTACGGCAATCCCTCTCCCTTGAGTCACGTCGCCAACCTGGCGGTTCCGGACAACCGCATGATTACCATCCAGCCCTGGGACATAAAAATGCTTCCCGAGATTGAGAGGGCGATCATCAAGTCGGATCTGGGGCTGACCCCGCAGAATGACGGAAAGATCATCCGCCTTCCCATCCCGCCCTTGAACGAGGAGCGGAGAAAGGACCTGGTCAAGCTGGTCAAGAAGATGGCGGAGGAACACCGGGTCGCCGTCCGGAACGTGCGCCGGGACGGGATCGAAAAGCTTCAGAAACAGGAGAAGGACAAGGCCATTACCGAAGACCAGAAGCATACCCTGCAGAAAAAGGTTCAGGACCTTACCGATAGCCATATTAAAAAAGTTGACGATGTCCTGGCCGCCAAGGAAAAAGAAATTATGGAAGTCTAGCTGTTAGCTAAGAGCATAGGGCATAGGGCATAGAGCAAAGGCAAGAGGCGAGAGACTAGAGGCTAGAGC
>JAPLJL010000304.1 GCA_026388615.1 Pseudomonadota bacterium
AGCCCGACCCTCTCGCTGAACCCCAACCTCCGACCGAGTCTGCTCCCCCTTCCGAAGCTCAGGCCCCAACCGAACCCCCGGCCCCGGCCGATCCTCAACCCTCAATCGAGCCCGACCCTCACGCTGAACCCCAACCTCCGACCGAGTCTGCTCCCCCTGCCGAATCTCAGGCCCCAACCGAACCCCCGGCCCCGATTGCCGACTCGCCGGCTCCGGAAGAAAGCAACGGCGTCCATGAAAAAGTTAAAGAAGAACCGGAAACAGGAGGAGAAACACAAACAACCTGAAGGCCAAGGTTAACAGTCAAAATATCCAAAAAGTTCAAATGCCCATCGAAAAACTGTTATGATGTTTCGGAAACATAAAGGGTTTTCTGACCATGGAAAAAGGAAAAATCGCGGGAATCATTGAAGCTCTGATTTTCACCGCCGGAAACCCGGTGAGCGGGAAAGAACTTATTTCGGCCATGCCCGACATCCCTCCCGAGGATATCCGCATCGTCCTGGAAGAACTTATCCAGGAATATCAGTGCCACCCGGACCGGGGGCTTAACCTGGTCGAAGTCGCCGGCGGTTACCAATTCCGGACCCGGGCCGAATTCGCTCCCTGGGTCCAGCGCCTGAACCTGCAAAAACCCGCCCGCCTCTCCCGGGCCTCACTCGAAACCCTGGCGATCATCGCCTACCGCCAGCCGGTGATGAAAAGCGAGGTAGACGTCATCCGGGGAGTGGAAAGCGGAGGGGTGATCCAAACCCTGCTGGAAAAAAACCTGGTCCGGATCCTGGGCCGCAAAGACACTGTCGGGCGGCCCCTGATTTACGGCACCACCCCGGAGTTCCTCGAAATCTTCGGTCTGAAAGACCTTTCCCACCTGCCTACCCTCAAAGAAATTGAAGAATAGGTTTCAGGTTTCAAGTTCAAAGTTTAAGGTTCCAAGTTAAAATCAAAAAAACCAAACCGACTTAAAACATTAAACCCGAAAAATGCAGTTATTATTTCCCAAGGTTTCGTAGTTGCCCGATTTATCGGGCGCTTTTGAAAACCGCCGATGAATCGGCAGACTACAAAAATATCCGCTCGCGAAGGACGGAGGAACGTATTAAATCGCATTATTCGGGTTAAACCTTAGACTTGTAACTTTAAACCTGAAACTTTTTTATGGAATACGCTATCGGCATTGATCTCGGCGGGACTAACCTCCGGCTCGCCCGGGTGGACCGGGAAGGACGAATCTCCTCCCGCCGCCAGGTTAAAACCGCGCAATTCCATTCCTCCCCGGAATTAATCGACGGGATCTCCCGGGAAGCGCGAGCCCTGATCCGGGAAGCGGAAAGCGCGGGCGACCGGGTGCTGGGCGCGGGGATCGGGGTTCCGGGAGGAGTGAATCCGGCGGGAGAAATCGTATATTTTCTGACCAACTTTCCCAGCGGGCGCGATCTCCCCATGCGCCGGCTCCTGGAAGAAAAAATCGGGTGCCGGATCCGCATGGGAAACGACGCCAATATCTGGGCCTACGGGGAAGGCTGGCTCGGCGCCGGGCGCGGCCGGAAAAACCTGGTCCTGATCACCCTGGGAACCGGGGTGGGCGGGGGAATCATTATTGACGGCAAGATTTATGTCGGCCACGCCGGCATCGCCGGAGAGATCGGGCACATTACGATCGAGCCGGAGGGCTCTCCCTGCGGCTGCGGAGGACGGGGCTGCCTGGAAACCATCGCCGCGGCCGGGGGCTTCATCCGTCTGGCCCGGGAACAGCTGGACCGGGGAAAACCGAGCCTGCTTTCGCAATCCGAAGAATTCAAGCCCCTTTCCGCGCTGAACGTTTTCCGCGCCGCCCAAAATGGCGATCAGGTC
>JAPLJL010000327.1 GCA_026388615.1 Pseudomonadota bacterium
AAGGATCCGATCGACGGAAGAAAGGCCTGGGTTTATCTTTGTTCTTTCAAAGGTTCTTTTGCCCGCTCCCACCGGGATTATGTGGATTACGTTTTCCCCGAGGACCAGATTAAAACCGGCAATTACGTGATGGGTTTTCCCCCGGAGCTTCCGATCGTGCCGGGCACGATCAGCATCCATGGTTCACCCAACATCCTGGACCGGATGAAAATCCGGCTGAAGGTAAAGATTATCGGAATCGAGTTTCCCCTGGAGGAGTCGAGTTTCATCTCCCGGCTTTCCCTTTACAAGGATGGTCCCATCCGGGTGATCCGGAGAACCCGGAGCGCGATCAAATTTACCCGGATGTTCCGGAGCCCTTCGGCGGCGGTGGAAAATATTTTCTACGAGAATGCGGTGCAGATTCCGATCAAGGCTCGTCTCATTGTTTCAACCAAATCCTTCAAATTTTTAATCCCTTACATCATCGTCAGGGGAACCGCCGACCTGAAAAATATGCACGGCTGGAAGCTGAAAACCAACCTGGACCCGCGCTGGCTTAAAATCGACGGGAAAATGGATGAGGATGAAAACACCCTGAACGGAAAAGAGGGCTTCAACTGGTTCCTGGCCTCGGGTCCGCCGGGTGTTTTCATGATCCGTCTGGTTCTGGACCGGAAACCGGATGGAACATTCCAGCAGACCCCGATCACGACCCGCTTTTTTTACAAGGATGATGACGCCGCCCTTGATCCTCCCGAGGCTACCCCCGGGTCGTCGCCCGACGTGGGTTACTGGCTGGACGGCCTCCGGGACCTGGAAAAGGGAATCTTTTACTTATACCCGGCCCTGTTCATGATCAAGGATTACACCGAGGGTAAGGAGAAGGATTACCTCAACATTTTCGATCAGCCGTTGGAGGTTTCGGTAGATTAAGCAAGATTCCCAGTGGTCAGGTAAAAGACTTGCCATAAGGAATACGCTCCCAACACCTGGACAATGAAAGTAAATTATCGCACTGTCATCGGGCCGATTATTTTTTTTATCTTGATTTCTTTTGTCGTTTCTTCCGCGGTTCCTGCTTTTGCTTTTGAAAGTCTGCCGTTCCCCGAACCGCCGACCCGGACGGATGATCCGCTGTGGGGCAGGGCGGTTTCTCACTGGGAGAATCGAAGACAGGATTTAGAAGCCCAAAAAGCCTTGGAGGTTTTCCAAACCCTTTCGGAAAAATACCCGGGCCGGATTGAACCCAGGCTCTGGCTCTGCCGGGCGTATTATTTCCTGGGCATGCTCGAAAGCGGGGGGGGGAAGCGAAATCCGCTTCTGCGGAAATCCATCAATTTCTGCCAAAGGGCGCTGGAATCGGACCCTGAGAATGTTTATGCGCTCTACTGGCTGGTAGGGGCCTGGTATCATGTTGACCCCATCGATCCAATTCTTCCCCAGATAAAGATATTGACCGAGAAAATGCCGGTCGAAAGAGAGATCCCGGTGCCTCCGAATGATCCGGCCTGGAAAGAGGCGATCACTAATTGGGATGCCCGGGCGGACCTCAACCGGGCCCGCCTGGCGGCCGGTCTATTGGAGAAAATCGCCGGAAAGAATCCGGATTTCCCGAATGCCTGGATGTGGCTGGCCAGGGTTTATTACTGGCTGGGGGAAAACGGCGAGACTCAGGCCGAAAGGGAAAGGCTCCATTACCGGGGATATGAGTTTGGATTGAGAGCCCTGAAAATCGCGCCCGGTCATGCGAGGTCCAATTACTGGGCCGTCTGCAATCTCGCGCGTTACGCCCAGCTGGGTTCGATCGCGAAAAGGGGGATGCTGGCAAAAAAAATAATCGATCATCTGCGGATTATTGACCAGGAGGAGCCTCTCTACTTTTTCGGCGGAGTTCCCCGATATATCGCCTATGCCCTGGCGGAATCCGGCCCGGTGGTCAGGAAATTGCTGGAGATGCTGGATTTCTCTGACGTGCTCTCGCCCATCAAAATGTCAATTGCCGTCGCGCCGAATTACTTCGAGATCCGCCTGGCCCTGGCCGAGTACGCGGCTGCCATCGGCGATAAAGACCTGGCTCGGAAACAACTGGATTATACCGTCGGCACGAGCGCGGAACTGATCCCAGGGTATGAGCCGGAGAACCGTTTATATCAGGAAAGAGCAAGAAAATTGCTGGAAATACTTAAAAGGTAGGCTTGCTGACACACCACGATATCATCCGGATTTATCTTTTTTCGAGAACGCTGCCAACCCACCTAAAATGTCATACCATCAGATGCTG
>JAPLJL010000102.1 GCA_026388615.1 Pseudomonadota bacterium
TGTTGATCGTATGAGTGGTGGAGAGCGGGATGCCCAGCCGGGAGGCCAGCTCGATGGTCAGGGCCGCGCCGGTTTCGGCGGCGAACCCCTGGACCGGCTCGAGTTTGGTCAGGCGGACGCCGATGGTGCGGACGATCTTCCAGCCCCCGAGTGCGGTCCCGAGCCCGATGGTGAGGGCGCAGATGGTGATTACCCAGATCGGGATCTTGAACTCCGGGAGGACACCGCCGATCACCAGGGTGAGGGTGAACATGCCCATGAATTTCTGCCCGTCGTTGCAGCCATGAGAAAAGGCCATGAAAGCGGCGGAAAAGATCTGCAGGTGTCCGAAGATCTTCCGGATCCAGCCCGGGCGGACCTTCTGGAAAATCCAGTAAATGGCCAGCATCAGAATAAACCCGCCCAGGAAACCGAGGAAGGTGGAAAAACCGAGGCCGAGGAAAATCTTTCGCCAGCCTTCCCACTGCAGGGAGGAAAAGCCCGCGGTGGCGATGCTGGCCCCGGCAAGTCCGGAAACCAGGGCGTGGGTCGAGCTGGTCGGCAGGCCGAAATAGCGGGCGAAGTTGCCCCAGATAATGTTGCCCACCATCGCGGCCGCGATGGTCTGGATGTTGATCATTTCCGGCCGGACTATTCCTTTTCCCACCGTCAGGGCCACGGCCGTCCCTGACAAGGTCCCGAGGAAATTCAGGACTACCGCCATGGCCAGGGCCTGAACCGGCGTCATTACCCGGGTGGATACTACGGTGGCGATGGCGTTGGGCGCATCCGTCCAGCCGTTCACGAACTCGGCGATGAGAATGAGAAAAAGAACGGGGAGGAGATGGATAATCGCTTCAGACATTGTTTTCCTCCTATTGTCCGGTCTCTCCCGATTTGATTGGAACTCGATTCATCGGCATTCCTCCATCCTCCTATGGATATTCTAAAAACCGTTTGTTAGGGAATTGTTAGGAAAACGTTAAAGATTCAATAAATTGCCTAAAGGAACCGAATGAGACCGGCGGGGGAGCCGGTTGATCAATCGATGTTTTTGGCGTGGCGAACGATCTTACCCTCGATCAGGTAAATGACGTCTTCCGCGATGTTGGTGGCGTGGTCCGCGATCCGCTCCAGGTTCCGGGAGACGCCGAGCAGGCTGATGTAGGTCTGAATCTGCGCGGGATTGGTCCGAATCACGGCTTCTATTTTTCCGTACATGTCCCGATGCAAGAGATCCACGCCTTTCTCGACGATCAGGACCTCGTGGGCCAGGTCCTCGTCCATCTTCACGAAAGCGTCCATACTTTTTCTCACCATCTTTTTCACCGTTTCGGCCATGGCCTGGAAATCGAACGGAAAATCCACCTTTTCCTGGGTGGCGAGAAAAACGGTCCGCTCCGCGATATTCACCGCCAGATCACCGATCCTTTCCAGGTCGTTGTTGATTTTCAGGGCCGCAACGATGAAACGCAGGTCGATCGCCACCGGTTGGTAGAGAGCGAGGAGTTTCAGGCAGTCTTCCTCGAGGTTGACCTCCATGTGGTCGATCTCAAT
>JAPLJL010000170.1 GCA_026388615.1 Pseudomonadota bacterium
AAACCGAGTCGCTGATTTTGCCGATCCGCTGCAGAAACCGGCCCAGGCATTCATTGATAATATTGGACCTGATTTCGAGCGTGGCCCCGCCCTTGAAAACAATCTCCTTTTTCATGTCCCCGCGCTTAAGCCGGAGAAAACCATCCTGCTGCTCCCGGCCGACCCTCCCGAGAACAAACGGCAGGGGATAATTCCGAAGGTCTCCGATCAGGGGAGGATTAAGGATCTCTTCAATGCGATGAGCTGAAGCACTCTCCATAAATATTCCTGGGTTTCGCTTTCGCGTCCAACTGGAAAAATTATATTCGGATCACCATTCCGGCTCAAGTTAAAAAATCCGGCGGATCCCCTCCTCCCAGGGAGGGCGAACCACCCCTCGCTCGGTAATAATGGCGGTGATCAACCGCGCCGGGGTCACGTCGAAGGCCGGATTGCCGACCGGAACCCCTAAGGGGACTATCCGCTCGCCGGCCCAGGTCTCCACCTCCCCCGCCGGCCGCTCCTCGATCGGGATCAACTCCCCCCGCGCCAGGCTCAAGTCAATCGTGGAAGTGGGGGCGGCCACGTAAAATGGGATCTGATGCGCCTGCGCTAAAATCGCCAGCGAGTAGGTTCCGATCTTGTTGGCCGTATCGCCGTTGGCGGAAATCCGGTCGGCGCCCACGATGATCAAATCTGCCTCCTTCCGGGCGAGGAAAAACCCGGCGGCCCCATCAGGGATCACTTTCACCGGTATGCCCGCTTCCTGCATTTCCCAGGCCGTCAGCCGGGCGCCCTGGAAAAGAGGGCGGGTCTCATCCGCGATCACGCTGACCTTCTTCCCGGAAGCCGCCGCGGCCCGGATAACTCCCAGTGCGGTTCCATATCCTCCGGTCGCCAAGGCCCCGGCGTTACAGTGGGTCAGGATTCGGGCCGGGTCCGGAACCACTTCATTCCCGAATTCCCCGATCCGTCGGTTGATCTCGATATCCTCGGCCAGAATTTTCCGGGCCTCAGAGAGAAGCAGCCGGGGCAAGCTGGCGGGATCCGATCCGGCCGAGCTGACGATTTTTTCCATTCTCTCCAGGGCCCAAAAAAGGTTCCGGGCCGTCGGACGGGTCGAGCGCAAACCCGCGATCGCCCGATGGATTTCCGGAATTATCCGTCCGTGATCACCGGCCCCCCGGGCCGCCAGGGCCACTCCGAAAGCGGCGGCGATCCCGATCGCGGGGGCTCCCCGGACCACCATTTCCCTAATGGCGTCCGCCACCTCCACCCAGGTCCGGCATTCCCGATAACTAACCTGGTTCGGGAGGCGCCTCTGGTCCAGGAGCAAAAGGCTGTCGTTCTTCCAATCCAGGGTCAAAACCATCCGGTCTTCACTCCTCGGGGATATTTAATTCTCTCATACCTGGTATTGAATCCGCCGCTTTTTATTTTCATGGGTAAATTTCCTCATGGGGTTGGCTGGGTTCGCAAGCACATTTCCCCGGATCCGGGAAAAATCCCGGCCGCGGTGGTTATGGAACACGGATCACACGGATTTTCAGGAATCAGGGTTAAGAAAAATAAAAGAAATTATAGAATTCAATTATGCCGTGGAAATCGGCGCAATTCCGTGTCTGAATTCGAGACGGGAGAATTTTAAATCCCGGAAGGTTATCTCCCGATAATTCGGAGTTCCACCCTCCGATTTTTCTCCCGCCCGACCGGAGTGGTGTTGCTGGCCACCGGCCGGGACTTGCCAAATCCGAAGACCTGAACCCGGTCAGCAGTGATTCCCCGAGCCATGAGGAAAATCTTGATCCAGATTGACCGGTATTCCGAGAGTTCCTGATTGTATCGGGCCGGTCCTTCATCATCAGTGTGGCCTTCAACCCGGATTTTAATTCCGGGATTCTCCTGCATCACTTTTAAAACATCGTTAACCACCGGAAGTGATTCGGGCAGGATCACCGCTTCATTAAGTAAAAATTTAATCGGCTCGGCCAGTTCGATTTTATTCCCGGAGATCCAGGCCAGTTTTTTTATCTCGGCCTTCGGGGAAAGGGTTCCCGCCGGTTGAAGAGGAGGATTGACCGGGATTGCCGCCACCTTCAAAGGTTTCCGAATCGACCGCTTCCCTCCGGG
>JAPLJL010000256.1 GCA_026388615.1 Pseudomonadota bacterium
AAAAACCCAACTGACTATTTTTATTGTTTTCGACACTACGAACCCTACGGACACGATGGACACGATGGACGCCTTACCCCTCACGTTTCACGCCTCGCGCCTTACGTGTTTTGCTCTTTGCGCTTTGCCCATCACCCATAACCTATCACCTTGTTTTTCTGCCTAGTGCCTACTGCTTGCTTTTTTCGACGTATGTTGGCGCCGTTTTGGGGGTGGTGCCCCGCCTGACTTCATGGTAATAGGCGTAGGTCATCGGCACGATTTCCTGGAGAATTTTGCCTTCTGTCACTTCCCCGAGGAAAACGGTATGCGTCCCGGCGTCAACCTCGCCCACGATTTTGCCTTCCAGATAACCGACGATGTTGTCCGTCAGATACGGGCAGCCGTTGGCCGCGAGCTGGTAGTTGAGCCCGGCAAACTTGTCCTGGTCCCGCCCGGATTTGAAACCGAACCCGCCGATCAGCTTCAGGGGAGCGTCCTGGGCCACGATGGAAACCGTGAAAACCCCGCTCTCCCGGATAAATTCGTGGGTTAGGTTTTGCTTGTTCAGCCCCATGGCGATCCGCTTGGGTTCCGCGGTGACCTGGATCAGCGCGTTGGCGGTTTGCCCATTGATCTTATCGCCCTTTTTCGAACAGATAATATAAACCCCGTATCCGATCTTCTGCAGAACTTGGTTATCCATTTTCCTTATCCTTTTCTGTTTAACTTATCCGATCCTAATCAGCACGGCGCAAAGCGCAGGGGGCATAGGGCATAGCGTTAATCATGTTAATCTCGTTAGGATTGTTATTTTCGTTTCTTTTCGAACCACCTAATTACCTAGCAACCAAACCACCACGCAGGCTAAAGCCTGCGGCTACCGAGCTCTGCGAGCCCGACGAAGCCTTGGCGAAGTCTGGGCCATCTTTTTGCTCTTTGCTCTCTGCTCCGTGCTCCTTGCCCCCTGCTCTTTGTCAGCCCCCATCCACATTGGCCCCGCCCTTCATCCGGTTCCACTCCTCCGGATCGGTCAGGTACTCAATCGAATCTATGATTTTCAGGTAATGCCCCCGTTCCTCCTGTGAGAGCGTAAGATAAAAACGTTTCTCCGGTAGAACCCGGGTCTTCTCAGCCAGGCCCTCATATAGTTTTATGCTCTTGTCTTCCAATCCCAGGGCGAAGTTCAGGGCCTTGATTTCGCTGTCCTGAACCACGGCTTTTTTCACCAGGGATTTCTGGAAAACCTTTTCCAGGCGGGAGGGTTCATTTACCCCCGTAACCCACTGTCCCAGCGAACCCTCGGCCAGAAGTTTTTGATAAACCTCCTCAATCTTCCGGGCATGCTGGTCTTCTTCCCGGGCCAATTGCCGGAAGAGCTGCTTCGCCAGCCGGCTCTTGGCCTTCCCCGCCGACTGGAGGTAAAACTTCTTGCCTTCCTTTTCCATCTTGATCGCGCGTTTAAGGGCTTCAGCCTTTTTCTTGTCCATCACTCTTCTCCTTATCTTGATTAACTTATTTGATCCTGCTCAGCACGGGGCAAAGGGCAGAGAGCATAGGGGTCAGAGCGTTACCGGATAACCTGATGGCCTGATACCCACTCCCTGATTTCCTGATCACCTGATTCCCGTTTTTGTTTAACTGCTTACTCCTTACTGCTTACTTTGGCTGCGGTCGGCCGTCTGCGGTCGGCGGTCGTCTTTTTACCAGTTCTCCCCCAGGAGTTCGAAGTAAGCCTTGGCGTGCAGGCAAGCCGGGCATTTTTCCGGGGCCTCCGGGCCTTCGTGAAGAAATCCGCAGTTCCGGCAGCGCCAGACTACGCTTTTATCCTTTTTAAATACTTTGCCCGCCTCAACATTGGCCAGGAACCCCCGGTAGCGTTTCTCGTGCTGTTTTTCCGCGATCGAGATGTTCCGGAAAAGCTGCCCGACCTCCTTGAAACCCTCCTCATCGGCGGTCTTGGCGAAGTCCTGGTAGAGCACGGTCCACTCATGTTTCTCGCCGTCGGCCGCGGCCTTCAGGTTCTCCGCCGTGGTTCCAATCTTCCCGGCCGGGTAGCCGGCCTGGATGACAACTTCCCCGCCTTCCAGGAAGCTGAAAAAGCGCTGGGCGTGTTCCTTTTCCTGGTCCGCGGTCTCCGAGAAGGCGGCGGAAATCTGTTCGTATCCTTCTTTCTTTGCCTTACCGGCAAAATAGGTGTAACGGTTTCTCGCCTGGGATTCCCCGGCGAAAGCAGCCAGAAGATTCTTCTCCGTCTTTGAGCCTTTTAAACCCATAGAGCCCCCTTTCAGCAAAAAAAGTGATGATAGGTAACCTTATTATATATAATTTTAAGCCTTTAAAAGGCTAACTATGAATATCGTCCTGTCAAGCTCTAATTAAAGTTTTTCATATGGACTGCATCAGCTTGCTTGTCCTGAGTTATATCGAAGGGCTGATGCGTTGCAATAGCAAGCTATTGCACTCCAAAAAAAAGGCCCTTCCATTCCTGGAAGGGCCCGGAAAAACAATCAGAAATTATTATTTTACAGCCAGGTAACAGTCGGATCGGAGGCGGTTCCGCCGATCTCGCCCGTCTTCACGCCGTTCTCCGCGATCCAGCCGTCCACCGATCCATCCTTGTCCCATTTCACGAAGATGCGAAGGGGATTGGTCCCGAAGCCTTCGTCATATTCGACATCGATCGCCCCGGCGGAGCTGGTGATGTTCATATCGCTGCCGGAATAAGTGTAATCCACATCGTATTCCCAGAAATAAATGTTGACCCCGTTGCAGTCCATCGCCTCGTCCATCCAAACCTTGACGTGACCACTGGTCTGGCTGCCTGTGGCTTCTACGCAGTACTGGGCTGAGCTGCACTCACCGACCGGCTCATTGAAGCACTGGCTGTACGTCTCGGCCTTCCTGGAGGTTGCGCTAAAGGCCCCGGCCAGGGCGCTGACATACGTGGTTACATATTGTTCAACCTCGGTTTTTTCGGTCGTGCTTAGGGAGGTTGCCCCGGACGTGGCCGGGGCGTTGTCCGGGGTGTAGCCCGCCGCTCCGCCGCTGCTGCCCCCGTCTCCGCCGCCGCAGGAATAAGCGAACCCCAGGGCCAGGGCGAATATGATCGCCAGCATTTTAGACATTCTTTTTTCCATCTTTTCCTCCTTTATGTTTTCCTCTGAATTCCCACCGTGGGAATCAGTTTCTTAGTTCCAACTATTATATTATTTTACTTCCGATATAGTAATGTCAATCGCTGGCGGGGTCTGTAACGCGGCTCACCATCAATTTTCTTGTTAATTCAGCACTCTCTTTTCGCTTTTTACGCTTATTGCCTTATTCTTGACTAGTTCTTGTCTGCTTCCTAATCCTGTTTCGCGCCTGGGGTTTTGCTCTATGCCCTCTGCCCTATGCTCTTTGCTCTTTTAAGTCACCCCTGCCGGGTATCCTCCGGTGATCGGTTCGGGGTATTCCTCGCATCCCACCGAGGCCGAGAGATCGGTCGAGGCCACCCGGCTGGCGGCCGCGTCCGCCCCGTCCCGGGTTTCCACCCGGAACAGCCATTCGCCCCGGGTCAGGACCGGGGTGGCAAAGTAGGCGTAATACTGGGGGGATTTGGTCGGATCCGGCACGTCCAGGGTCCCCTGGTACGCCTGCCAGGGGGTCGGTTCCCCGCTGGCGGGATCGTCCGAGTTGATCGAAGGGGTCTCGCCGCAGGCGCTTTTCGTATTCCTGTACCTCCAGACCAATCCGCTCGGGTCAGGTGGGGAGGTGAACTCAAAGATCGCGGTCTCTCCTTCCAGTAAAACATCCCCGGCTTCCGGCTTCAGGATGGTCGGGGCGGTCGGGGCGGT
>JAPLJL010000032.1 GCA_026388615.1 Pseudomonadota bacterium
TCAAGGAGCAAGGTGGTGTAGCCGGCCGAGTCCTGCCCTTTTGGGACCCGGGCCCAGAGGTAAAAGGTGGCCTCCGGAAGCTCGAATTCCAACCCGATCTGGATCAGGGACCGGGCCAGGATGTCCCGGCGCTCGCGGTAAATCTTCCGGATTCCCTCGGTGAGTTCCGGGGGGGAAGCGAGGGCCGCGATCCCGGCCTCCTGGACCGCCTGGAAGGCTCCCGAGTCGATGTTGGTCTTGACCTTCCGGAGCCCGGCGATGAGCTCGGCGTTTCCGGCCGCGAAACCGATCCGCCAGCCGGTCATGTTAAAGGTCTTGGAGAGGGAATGAAACTCGATGGTTACGTCCCGGGCGCCCGGGATCTGGAGGGCGCTCCCCGGGGGCGGGCCGAAATACATCTCCGAGTAGGCCGCGTCATAGGCGAGGATCAGGTGATTGGCTTTGCAGAATTCCACCGCCTGTTTCAGGAATTTCTGGTCGCAAACGGCGCTGGTCGGGTTGTTGGGATAGTTCAGAAAAAGGATCCGGGCGTCTTTTTTAGGCTTCAGGGTTTTCCAGTCCGGGAGGAAACCCCGCTCCGCCCGGAGGGGAAAGGTCTGCGGTTCACCCGCCGCGAGGATCGTGGACGCCCCGTAAACCGGGTAGCCGGGATCGGGGACCAGGACCTGGTCTCCGGGGTCGGTGAAAGCCAGGGGGAAGTGGGCGATCCCCTCCTTGGAGCCGATCAGGGTCAGGACTTCCGACTCCGGGTCGAGCTCGACCCCGAACCGCCGCCGGTAGAAATCCGCCGCGGCCGAGCGGAAGCTGAGCAATCCCTCGTAGCTCGGGTACTGGTGGTTCCGGGGATCACCGGCGGCCCGGCGCAGGGCCTCGATAATCGGGGCGGGGGTGGGCAAGTCGGGGTCGCCGATGGAAAGGTCGATGAGGTCCACGCCCCGGGCCCGGACCTCCTTTTTCTTCCGGTCGATCTCGGCGAAGAGATAGGGGGGCAGGCGGTCGAGCCGCTCGGAGAGATGATGACGGGGGGATTTCGTGGTCATGGTTTTGTTCTAACTCCTTACGACCGCGGACCGCCGACGGACGACCGCAGCCAAAACAATTCGTTAGGCTCGTTAATATCGTCAATAATGTTTAAAGCGTTTGTAGCCTTCATCTTATCTTTCTGGTCTGTCTGGTGCTCTTGTGCCTTGTGCTCTGGTGCACTGCCTACCCTCCGGGCCGTAGGCCCTACTGGGCCGGAGGCTGCGTACTGCTTACTGCCTACTTTTTCTTCTGGGCCAGTTGATCGTAAAGAGCCAGATATTCCCGGGCCGGACGTTTCCAGGAGAAATCCGAGGCCATGGCGCTGGCGACGAGCTTCTTCCAGTTCGGGGGATCGGCGAAGACCTGGAGGGCCCGATTTACCTCGTGGATCAGGTCGGCGGCCTGATATTCAGTGAATTTAAACCCGTTTCCCCGCCCCGTCAACGGATCGAACGCTTCCACCGTATCATCGAGCCCGCCGGTGGCGCGGACGATCGGAATGGTTCCGTATTTCAGGCTGATGATCTGGTTCAAGCCGCAGGGCTCGTAGCGGGAAGGCATCAGGAACATGTCGCTCCCGGCCTCGATCCGGTGGGAGAGCTTATCGTCGAACCCCAGCCGGACCCGGAGCCGTTCCGGGTGGGCGCGGGCCAGGCCGCCGAGCAGTTTCTGGTAGAGCTCGTCCCCGGAGGCCAGGATGACCAGGGCCAGGTCGCGGA
Organism: Pseudomonadota bacterium; assembly: GCA_026388615.1. GTDB lineage: Bacteria > Desulfobacterota > JAPLJL01 > JAPLJL01 > JAPLJL01 > JAPLJL01. The sequence goes on from JAPLJL010000032.1 coordinate 1,743, forward strand.
GCATCAGTCCGGGGATGGCCTCGGCCAGGAGCTCGATGCCCTTCTGCTCGGCCAGCCGGGTAACCATCCCGATCACCGGGACGTTTTGGAAGGCCGGGGGGAGGGAAAAGGTTTTCAGCAGGTCCTGCTTACAGGCCCGCTTGCCCGCGGTGTCCCCGGGCCCGAAGTTGGCCGCGAGATGGGGATCCGTGGCCGGGTCCCATTCCCGGTAGTCCACCCCGTCCAGGATCCCGGACAGGTCGCGGCGGCGGCCGGCGAGCACCCCTTCCAGGCCGAAGCCGAATTCCTTGGTCTGGATCTCCACGGCGTACTTCGGGCTGACGGTGGTGAGGGAATCGGCGGCCAGGATCCCGCCTTTCAGAAGAT
>JAPLJL010000211.1 GCA_026388615.1 Pseudomonadota bacterium
TCTGGAAAACGAAATCAAAGAGCGGCTTCAGGAAATGATTGCTTCCCCGGCGTGGGAAGACATCCTGCAGGAAAAATATTACACCCTCCGCCTGGGACGATATGTGCTCCCGGTCAAGGCCGAACGGCGGGCGGAACTCAAAGGGATTGTCCACGATTTTTCTTCGAGCGGGGCCACGGTTTTTATTGAGCCGGAATTCGTGGTGGAACTGAACAACAACCTCCGGGTGGCCGAAGGCGAGGTCCGGCGCGAAGAAGGCCGGATCCTAAAAAATCTTTCCCTCCTGGTCCAGGAACAGGCGGAGGAAATCGAGGAAATCTTCGCCCGGATCGGGGAGTTCGATCTCCTCCTGGCCAAGGGGAGGTTTTCCCGGCTCCTGGGGGGAGGGGAGGTGACCCTGGGGGAATTCCCCGGTTTTGAGCTCCGCGGCGGCCGGCATCCCCTGCTCATCCTCCATAAAACCGAGGTGGTACCCAACGATCTTTCCCTGGAGGGGGAGCGCCGGGGGATCGTTATCTCCGGCCCCAACACCGGGGGGAAGACCGTGACCATGAAAATGGTCGGGCTCTCCGCGGCGCTTTTCCAGTCGGGAATCATCCCGGCCCTGGCCGACGGCTCGCGCCTGCCGGTCTTCCGCCGGATCCTGGCGGTTATCGGCGAGGAGCAATCGCTGGAGCGGGGGCTTTCCGCTTTTTCCGCCTACGTGGTGCGGGTGCGCGAGGTTTGGGATGAGGTGATCCCGGGCTCCCTGGTTCTGCTCGATGATCTGTTCGTGGGGACGGATCCCCACGAGGGGGCCCTGCTGGGGCGGGCGGTTCTGCAAGCCCTGGTCGAGCGGGGGGCGGTGGTCCTGGCCACCACCCATCTCCCCGAGCTCAAGCTTTTACCCCTTGAGGACGCGCGGTTCGAAGCGGCGGCGGTGGCCTTCGACCTGAAGGCCATGTCGCCCACCTACCGGGTGGAGCGGGGGTTCCCGGGCCGGAGCTACGGCCTCGAGATCGCCCGGCGCCTGGGGATCAGGGAGGAGATCGTGGCCGCGGCGGTTTCCGGGGTCACGGATTCCCATAACACCATCGAGGAGATTCTCACTCGGCTGCATGAGCTGGAAAGCCAGCGCCGGGAGCAGAAAGCCGAGCTGGACGCCGAGCAGGAAAGGCAGGGCCGGATGCGGGGACGCCTCGAGGAGGAGCTTAGGCAGACGGCCCAGAAAAAGTCCCGGGCCCGGGAGGAGCTGAAAAAGGAAGGGCAGGCCCTGATTAACCGGATTGACCGGGAGGCCGCCCAGATCATCCTGAAATTACGGGAGATAAAAACCCGCAAAGAGGCGGAACCGGTCCGTCAGGAACTCCGGAAGGTCAAGGAGAAGCTGGAACGTGAGCTGGACTTGGGAGGGGAAGCCGAGGAAAAGAGGCCGCCGGCGGTAATGAAAGCCGGGGCCTCGGTCTGGGTAAAAACCCTGAAAAAGCCGGGAACGATCATCTCCATGGATCCGGAAAGCGCGATGGTCCGGGTCGGGGTTTTAAAGATCCGGGTGGATCGGCGGGATCTGGCCGGGCTGACCGGGGCCCCGGCCGAAGAGAAACCGGCCCGGAAGGTTTCTTCCCCGGATGGGGGGGAAAGCTCCGCCGATATCCGGACCGAGGAAAACACGCTCGATATCCGCGGGGAAATCGTGGAGGACGGGATTTCCCGGCTCGAGGCTTTCCTGGATCAGGCTTACCTGCGAAACCTGGGCTTTGTCTTTATCATCCACGGGTCGGGGACGGGACGGTTACGGGAAGGGATCCGCACTTACCTGAAGGGCTCCGTCTATGTTCATTCTTCCCGCCCGGGCGAGGACAAGGAAGGCGGGCAGGGGGTGACGGTGGTAAGGCTAAAATAGGTCATAGGTGATGGGTCATAGGTTATAAGCAACCCAGGCTACGCCAAGGCTTCGTCGGGCTCGCAGAGCTCGGAGGCGAGAGGCAAGAGATAAGAGCTGAGAGCTAAGGGATAAGAGAAATGAAGAACTCAGCAAGCTCCGCTACCAAGCAGCCAAATATGAATAGGATGTCATTCTGAGTCCGCCGCCAAGGGCGGGGGGCGAAGAATCTCGCTTCTAATGGGAAATTCATAAAAATTAGATCCTTCGCTACTGCTCAGGATGACATTCATTTAGGTGTTGGGTGTTGATTTTACCTATGACCCATGACCTATCACCCATCACCTTGCCAAAGATTCATTTATTGTCGATCTGCTCGAGCAGGTCACGGGCGATATCCTGGCTTAGAATATTTTCCGCCTCGTAGCCGCGCAGGGAATTGGCCGGGGTGTTGAGGATGTAATTAATTTCTTCCCGGGCATTCCGGTAGTCCTTGATCGAGATATACCATTTCACGAATCCCACCCTGACATCGAAGTAATTCGGTTCCAGGACAAACGCCATTTTCAGCACCTGCCGCATGTCCGCGGGGATCCCCAGCAGGGTCGGGACCAGTTTGCGGGTGAGCTCGTTGGTGTCGGCCAGGGACCAGATCAGCACACTGGGAATGCCGCTGAAGTAATAGAGCGGTTCTTCCAGGTCGGTCAGGTGGATGAGATTGATGATTTCCAGGGCCAGCGAGGCTTTCTTCACGAACGAGCCCAGCTCGCCGTAGCGGGCCAGGTGGCACATCGCCCAGTAATTGGCCCAGGGATGATGAGGACTCAGCTTCACGGCTTCCAGCCCGTATTTATATCCCTGGTAAAAAATCTTTTTCCGTTCTTCCGGGGTTTTCCCGCTCCGTCCCAGCCAGTAGTAAGACCGGGTCAGCCATAGCCGGGCTTCGAGGGATTTGGGATTCTCCTCGGTCAGTTTCCGGAAAATTTCGGCGGCCTGCCAGGCCTTATCCCGGTCCACCCGGGCGTCCCAGAGGGCCAGGGCGGTTTTCCACTCCGGGGTGTCGGCGGGGACAGGGATTTCACGCCGGCCGCGGGGGAGTTTCGCGGCCAGGGTCTTTGCCTCGGGTGGGATTTCCTTCAGGTTCTCGAAATGGGAATAGGCTCCAACCATCCAGTAGAGGGCGTAATAATTGCCGGGCTCCCGGGCCAAGGCTTTCTTCCCGTGGCTGACCGCTTCTTCCAGGAGGGCGGCCCGCTTGTGTTTCCTCTCCTTCAACCCGGCATAGTAATTGGCCCGGAGGAGCCAGAGCTCGGGCTCGATCTGGTCGGGGTGAGCGGCGGCGAGGGATTTAAAAATCTCCAGGGCCTTTTTGGCGTTGCTGTCTTCAGAGCGCTTGTCCCAGAAAGACATGGCCTGGGTCCAGGCCGGGTCATCTGAACGCACTGGCGGGTCCAGGGGATTTTTATATTCCTCGGCCCGGACGGTGGAAGAAAGCAGGGCCAGGAAAGCGAGCAGTGACAGGAAGCAAACCCTCATCCATTTCATATTCATCACTGGCTTATTATTACAATCAGGAAGAATTTTCAAGTGAATAAATGGTGAATAAATCTGATGTTGGAATGTAGCGGCGCCGGGGCTTAAATCCCTCGGAAAAGCTGGATTTTATATCTTCTCCCGGAAGGGCCGCCCGAAAGGATAAGCCTTAACCCGGATTCATTCGTAATCCCCGCTCCGAATGTAATCTCGCCCGGACCCGTGCGAGCAGTGATCAGGATCTGACCCGAGTCGGTTTCCTGGAAACAGTCCGAATTCCAGGGATCTGCAGGGGCTTCTTTTATCAAGCCCGTCCACAGAAGGCAAAGGGCGAAGGGCATGGAGCCTAAAAGTTAGGAAGCCTAAAAGCCTAAAAGTTAAAAGCAAGATTGCTTCGCTTCGCTCGCAATGATTGGTGCTCTGGTGCCCTTGTTTCTGGTGCACCAGCTTTTGGCTGCTTACTGCCTAGTGCTTACTGCTTACTGTCTTTTTATGTGACTTTATAGACCGCGTCCCCGGGCCGGACCTTGTCTTTGGTCTTGAGACCGACTT
>JAPLJL010000105.1 GCA_026388615.1 Pseudomonadota bacterium
GACTCGTCGAGCTGGCTGACTTCGGACTCGATCTTCCCGAAAACCGGGACCACTTCGGCGCCGGCCGGGAAGGCCTGCTTCACCGCCTCGACCGCCATCGCCTCTTTTCCCAGATCTTCCTCACCCAGGTTCAGGATATACATCCCCGGTTTTCCCGTGATCAGGTTCAAATCCCGGTACTGCCCCTTCTCCTCCTCGGTGAAATCCGGGCGGGGAAACTTGCCGGCCGGCTGGCCTTTGGCCAGGAGTTCCCGCAGCGATTCCAGCAGGTTCTTCTCCTTGATTTTTTCCTTGTTGCCGCTTTTGGCATCCTTGGAGACCTTTTCGATCCTCTTCTCCACCACCGCGAGGTCGGCCAGAAGCAGCTCGGTTTCGACGATCTCCCGGTCGGGGCCCGGATCGGGTTCCGCGCCCTGGCCCTGGTGGACCACGTCCGGCTCAATGAATTTCCGGACCACATGGGCTACCGCGTCCACCCGGCGGATGTGTTCGAGAAACTGGTTCCCGAGCCCCTCCCCCCGGTGGGCGTCGCGCACCAGCCCGGCGATATCGATGAATTCCAGCAGGGTGGGCGTGGTCTTTTCCGGGCGGATTACCTCGGCCAGGTGCCTAAGGCGCGGATCCGGCACCGGCACCGCCCCCCGGTTGGGGTCGATCGTGCAGAAGGGATAATTTTCCGCCGGGACGCGGGAAGCGGTCAGGGCGTTGAAGATCGTGGATTTGCCCACGTTGGGAAGGCCGACGATGCCGCAGGTAAAACCCATATCAAAAATCAATTACCAATTACCAAATCCCAAATTCCAAATAATCATTAAATCCCAATAACTAAACAATAAATCAAAAACTAATTACCAAATTATATTACTGTCCCCATTAACCATGAGAAAACAACACCAAGATTGCTTCGTCGCTTTCACTCCTCGCACTGACGACCATTTTATCATCGCGATAATTTTCGTTTTTGTTTTGTACAGTTGGTTCTTGGTATCGTTTCTTTTTTAGTATTTGTTTGGTAATTGGAATTTGGTTATTGGAACTTGAATTTACAAGGAGTGGAATTTCAGTTGGGCTTTGTCGATCCCGGATTCCATAACGGCCAGGACCGCGTCCCGGGCCGTTTCCACCATCAGCGAAACCTCGCGCTTTTCCGCCCGGGTGAACTCAGAAAGAACGTAATCGGCTTCTTCCATTTCTCTCGCCGGCCGCCCGATGCCCACCCTCACCCGGATAAAATCCTGGGTCCCGAGCGCGGTGATCACCGACTCCACCCCGCGGTGCCCCCCGGCCCCGCCCCGGTTCTTGATCCGGATTTTTCCCAGGGGCAGGTCCAGGTCATCGTGGATTACGATCAGGCTCGAGGCCGGTAATTTCAGGAATTGGAGCCAGCGGGCCACCGCTTCGCCGGACCGGTTCATAAATGTCTGGGGCTCGACCAGAAGGATCTTTTTCCCCGCGAGCTCGGCCGAGAGCCAGAGGCTGGAAAATTTCTTCCGCCCGAACTTCTCCGGAGCCAGGGAATCCGCCACCAAAAATCCGAGATTGTGCCGGGTTTTCTGATAAGTTTTCCCGGGATTGCCCAATCCGGCCAGTAAAAAATCCCAGGAATTTTTCTTCGCCGCGAGGTTCATATCTGCCTGAAAAGATAGCGGTCAAATCGAAAGAAAATTCTCAAACCCGTTTAATGAATGCCATCCCACCTGCGGGATCAAAGGGGTACTGTCCTTAAAAGTATTACCCCCTCCCCGGTCGGAAAAGAATGAAGGGGAGGGGGAATAGTATTTCTGATGCTTCACCCCCATCACCGTCCTCCCCTCTCCGAGCCGTAGGCTCTACTGAGCCGGAGGCCTCCAGGGACAGGATGATTTTGACAAACAATGGAGGCGACGTGACAATCGGATCCGATTAATTCAAAATCTCCGCGATTAAACCGGTTATTTTTTGTCCCCCTTGGATTTCTTTTCTTTTTCCTTGGGAGCATCTCCCTTTTCCTTGGGACCCTTTTCCTTGGAACCCTTCTCCTTGGGAGCTTTCTCCTTGCCGGCTTCCGCTTTTTCTCCCTCTTCTCCTTCTTCGCCTTCAGGCTTCTTCTCCCCAATCCGCTCGGGTTCCTCGGCAGCCGCCTCAGCCGCGGGCACCGCCGCAGCCAGTTCCTCTTCCTTCCGCGGAGCCACGATCGTAACCACGGTCTGGTCCGCCTCAATCATGATCTCAACCCCGGGAAGCAGGGGGATATCCTTGGCGTGCGCCGCCTCCCCGATTTTCAGGGCGCTGACGTCGATCTCGAGCTGTTCCGGGATCTCGGTGGGCAGGCAGGAAACCTCGATCTCCCGGATGATCTGGTCCAGGACACCGCCCTCTTTCACCCCGGCGGCTTCACCCCGGATGGCGATCGGGACCAGCACCCTGACCTTCTTGTCCATGGGAACTTCATAAAGATCGGCATGGAGATATACCCGGGAAATCGGGTCGACCTGGATCTCCCGGACCAGGACGATCCGGGCCGCTTCCCCTTCGACGGTCAGGTCGATCAGGGTGTTCTCACCCGCCTTGGTGCTGATCGCCCGGGTCAGGTCCGTGGGATTGACTTCGAGATTCCGGGATTCCTTCCCCGGCCCATAGAGCACCGCCGGGATCATCCCCTGATGTCGCACCCGACGCGCGAATTGTTTTCCTTTTCCCTGTCTGAGCTTCGCGGAAAGACTGCTTCGAATCATTTTACTCCTCCTTTTGAGCTCCTCGCCTCAATTTACACGAAAAGCGAACTGACCGACATGCCTTGGTAAACCCGGCGGATCGCTTCACCTAAAAGGCCGGCGACGGAAACCATTTTCAACTTCGGACATTGTTTGGACTTATCCTTTAAATCGATTGTATCCGTGACCACCAGTTCCCGGAGGACCGAGGCGTTAACCCGGTCCAGGGCCGGTCCGGAAAGCACCGGGTGAGAACAGGAGGCATAAACTTCGCGGGCTCCTTTGCGCATGATGGCTTCGGCCGATTCGGTCAGGGTGCCGGCGGTATCCACCATGTCGTCCACGATGATCGCGGTCAGGCCCGCCACATCCCCGATGATATTAACCGCTTTGGCCACATTGGGGGCGTCGCGGCGCTTGTCGATGATGCAGAGCCCGCAGTTCAGGCGCTTGGCGAAGGCCCGGGCCCTTTCCACTCCCCCGGCGTCCGGCGCCACGATTACGAGGTCCTGTTTGAAGTTCTGGCGGAGATAATCCAGGATCACCTTGGTGGCGAAAAGGTTGTCCACCGGCATGTTAAAAAAACCCTGGATCTGCCCGGCGTGCAGATCGACGGTGATCACCCGGTCGGCCCCCGCCGCGGAAAGCAGGTCGGCCACCAGTTTGGCCGTGATCGGGGTCCGGGGCTGGACCTTCCGGTCCTGCCGGGCGTAACCGTAATAAGGGATTACCGCGGTGATGGACTTGGCGGAGGCCCTTTTCAGGGCGTCGATCATGATCAGGAGTTCCATCAGGTGGTTGTTCACGGGATGGGAGGTGGACTGAATCACGAAAACCTCGGCCCCGCGGGTGTTTTCCCCGATCTCCACAAAGATTTCGCCGTCGCTGAAAGTCCGGATCTCCGCCTGGCTCAGCTTGATCTCCAGGTATTCCGCGATCTTCTGCGCCAGGGGAATATTGGAAGTGCCGGCGAAAACCTTCATTTCTTGCAAGGCTGATATCCTCCTTGATTTATGACTTGTACTTGCTCAGGTTGCTAGGTTCAAGGTTCAAAGGTTGAATATGGAACATTCCGAAAAACTTCTTAAATCTCTTAACCTTGAACTCTGTCTCCGGCCCGTGAGGGCCTACCCTCCGGCCTGTAAGCCCTACGGGCTGGAAGCGGGGCTGGAAGCGGGCCCGGAGGGAACCCTGAACCTGATTATTTACGATAATTTATATAATCCAACGGGCCAAAGCTTTCAAGCCCCCATATTGATAAATACCTTAATGTAAATTTACGATTAACGATTTTAGATTGACGATTGAACAGCCAAGATGTTGGATTTG
>JAPLJL010000021.1 GCA_026388615.1 Pseudomonadota bacterium
TGATCCACCAGGACCTCAACCTTTCCCTCCGGGTGATCCGGGATCTTTACACCCCCGAGGTGAAAAAAATCGTGATCGATTCCCCGGTCGTCTACCAGCAGGCCCGGGAATACTTCCAGCGCTGGGTAAGTCCGGCCCGGAGACGCAAGGAAGACCCCATCGAGCTCTACACCCGGGCCGAGCCCATCCTGGACCACTACGGGATCGAGGCCGAGCTGGACAAGGCCATGAAAACCAAGGTCTGGCTGAAATCCGGCGGCTGGATGGCGATCGAACAGTCCGAGGCCCTGACCACCGTCGATGTCAACACCGGCAAGTACGTAGGCAAGAAAAACCCCGAAGAAACCATCCTGCGCACCAACCTGGAGGCGGCCAAGGAAATCGCCTACCAGCTCCGGCTCCGCAGCATCGGCGGGATCGTCATCGTGGATTTCATCGACATGGAAAGGGAGGGCCACCGCAACCGGGTTTACAACCTTTTCCGGGAAGCCCTGAAAAATGACCGGTCCAAGGTCAATATCCTCCGGATCTCGGAATTCGGCCTGGTCGAGATGACCCGGGAACGGACCCGCCCTTCGCTCGTGCACGCCATCGGCGAACCCTGTTTCTACTGCGAGGGCTCAGGCTTCATCAAAAGCCCGGTCACGGTCGGCTACGAAATCTTCCGGGAAATCCAGCGGGAGATCGAAAACCTCCCCCGGAAGAAAATCACCATCATGGTCCATCCCGACCTGGCCGAATTGATGGCCGGGGATAAGCATCACATCATCGAAGACATCCAGACGCGCTTCCAGAGCAAGGTGGTCCTGAAATCCAAGCCCGAACTACACCGGGAAGAATTCGTGATTTCTTAAAAATCAAAGGGTCTGCCGACTGTTCACTTTGGCAAGTCACCTTTTTTCTTTTTTGGGGGGAAGGTTTCGCTCCGCGTACAATAAGTGCCGTGCCATAATCCGGCAGGCTGACCCGCCCTTCGACTTCGCTCAGGGCAACCGGGTCTAGCCAGTATCGAAGCAAACTTTATCATCGAGTTTATCGCAGCCTGGTTTACGAAGAGTTTGCGTCGCGAGAACCTCCCCCCCCTCCGGGCTGTAGGCCATCCGCTACGGGCCGGAAGCCGGGCTTCAGGAAAACAAAAAACCGGTCGAGACGCCCGTCCTTTTCTTCAACCTTGAACCCTGAATGTTGGACCTCTTAATTTCTTGCCTCTAACTTGTTGCCTTTCACGTTTGACCCATGACCCATCACCCAAGACCTATAACCTTTTTAGGGGTAATTCGGACTAGAAGATATTTTTGATTTTATCCCAGAGGCCCTCCCGGACCTTGATCCGGGCATCCAGATCAAAAGCTGGTTTTTTCTGGAGTTCCCAGATGGGAACCACCCAGGTCGCCGTCCGCTCCTGGACTTCCTGGGCGTTGGATTTGATAATCGGGGCGGGGAAAACCACGGTAATCTTCAGATTGTACATCGCCATGGCCTGGTTCATGGCCTCGCTCATGATTTTTCCCTTGAGTTCATCGTTCTTAAGATTCTGCTGGGCCCCCCCTCCCTTGATCCAGACATGAAAATTCTGGTTGTTCCCGTCTTTTTGAAAAGTAAATCTGTAGCTGTCGTTGTTGAAGGTGCTGATATCGTCAAAGGTCAGGACGTACTGCAGGGACACGCTTTTATCGTCCATCTCGAGTTTCGCCCCTTCCACCTTGACGCCCTTGACGTTCTCGAACTTTTTGTAAACCTCCGCTTCGGAAACGGGAAACATGCTCCCCGGCCCCTGGGGAATCAGCTGGAAGAATTCGCGCTTGAGGATGTAACGCACGTCCATCCGCCCTGAACCGTCCAGATTCAGGAAGATTTTTTCCTCCACATTGACACAGGCCGAAAGGAAGACCAGAACCCCGATCAAAAAAAACATCCTGCCGGCATTCAAATATTTTTTCCGCATAGATTATAATTGTTATGGATTTAAGGGAGAAGTCAACCGGAAGCCGGAAAAAACTTTGAAACCCCGCCACCGAAAAAACCCAGAGCTTCTCGCGCCCCGGGAAAACCCGACCCGTTTCCTCGAAATCATCTCCGAGGCCAGCCGGAAGCTGGGAACGGGCGACCGGGAGAAAAAAGAGGTCATCAGCCAACTGCTGAAAGCCCTGGCGGAAATCCTGGAGGGAGACTTAAGCTGGGTCGCCATCCAACAGGAAAAAAGCGGGAACATCATCTATCCCTATTTTTACCGGCTCTCTTTTCCGATCTCCCAGCTCCGGAAAATCCCTCCCCAGTCCGGGATCACCTGGTGGGTAATTAAAAACCGGAGGCCCCGCTTCGTGGCGGACTACCCCTCCCGCCGGGAAGCCATCCCCGACATCGTCCGGGCCGGAATGAGACAGCTATACGGCTTCCCCCTTAATTTTCAGGGCCGGACCTTCGGGATGATCGGGACCGGCCGGCTCCGGCCCGGGGTCAAGCCCTCCCCCGCGCAGATTACCTCCGCCGAGATCCTGGGAAACGTCCTGGCCGCGACCCTGGGCGGCTCCTACCAAATCCAGGAAGAGCAGAAGCAGAAAAACGAGCTCCGAACCCTCCGGGATATCGCCCTGGTCATCGCCTCCGAGCCGGATCTGGATCGGATTTTCAGCCTGATCATCCGCCAGGGCCGGCGGCTCCTGGGGGCGGAATCGGGAGGGATCGGGATCTGGGATGAGAAAAGAAACGGGTTCACCATCGCCCAGGCCGTCAACATCGACGCCTGGTTAAAGAAAATTTTGATTCCCGCTCACATCGGAACCACCGCCCTGATCCTGAAAACCCAGCGGGTCACCGCTATTTCCAATTATCAGAGAATGAAAAACGCCATGCCCGAATTCAGGAAATCCGGCCTGCTCGGGATGATCGGTTCCCCGATCCGGGTGGACGGCAAGATCTTCGGCATCATCGCTTTCGGCACCCGCCGGCCGGGCCGGAAATTCGGCCGGGAGGAAAAGAACCTGCTCGAGCTCCTGGCCGAGCACGCCTCGGTGGCGATCCAGAACGCCCGGTTCCGGAAAACCCGTCAGGAATACGAAACCCGGCTCCACCAGCTCTCCCAGGGCATCATCTCCGCCCAGGAAGAGGAACGCAGGCGGATCGCCCGCGAGCTCCACGACGAGCACGGCCAGGCTGTCGCCCTGATCAAGCTCCGCCTGGACCACCTAAACCAGAACTGGGGGAAAAAGCTCCCTCCGCCGGTGCGCCGGGAAATCGCGGAAGTCAACCAGCTTCTGGCCCGGAACATCCAGGATATCCGCCGGCTGATCACCGTGCTCCGGCCCTCCATGCTCGACGACCTGGGGCTGGTTCCCACCCTGCGCTGGTGGCTCTCCCGCTTCCAGGACGAAACCGGGATTGAGACCGGTCTGTCCCTGCCCCGGAAATGGGAACGGCTGCCGGGGCGGATGGAAACCGCCATTTACCGGATCATCCAGGAAAGCCTGACCAACGCCGCCCGGCACTCGGCCGCCACCCGCGTGCAGGTCAGCCTGGAGAAAAAAGACGGGCGGATCATGGCCGAGATCGAGGACAACGGGATCGGCTTCCGGGTGGAAAAGGTGCTGAGCCAGCCGGGGGGATCGGTCGGCCTGATGGGAATCGAGGAAAGGGTGGCCCTGCTGGGAGGGAAGAGCGCGATCAAATCCCAGCCCGGAAAAGGAGCCCGAATCCGGGTAGAGCTTCCCCTTCCTCTATTTTCCGGCTAGGATACTTGCATATGGACAAGATCACTATAATTCTGGCGGATGACCACACTCTGGTGCGTCAGGGCATCCGGATGATCCTGGAGCAGGAGCCCGACTTCCAGATTGTCGGCGAGGCCGGGGACGGCAAGGAAGCCGTCCGCAAGGTGACCGAGCTCAATCCTGACCTGCTCCTCCTCGATTACGCCATGCCCGGCCCGCCCGGGGGGGACGTGGTCGCCCAGATCAAGCGGATCAACCCGCGGACTAAGATCAGCATCCTTTCCATGCACCAGGACGACGAATACGTGATCAACGCCATCCGCACCGGAGCCGACGGCTACATCCTGAAGGATACCGCCGCCCCGGAGCTGGTCAGCGCCATCCGCTCGATCCTTAAAGGCGGCATTTATCTCTCGCCCTCCATTTCCAAGATCCTGGTCCGGGGCTACCAGGGAAAGAAGATGCCCAAG
>JAPLJL010000231.1 GCA_026388615.1 Pseudomonadota bacterium
AGTAAGCAGTAAGGAGTAAGCAGTAGGCAGTATTTTAAAAAACAAAACAAAACGACCAAGTAAAACAAATAATAAAAAACCCCGCTTTCCGGCGAGGTTTTTATTATTTCTTCTGACTTCTTATTTCTTGCTGCTTACTGCCTACTATCTATTTATTCAATTCCTCCAATAACTTCTGGGCCTTTTTAACGTCGAGGCGGTTATCAGGGGCATAGGCGGGAAGGGACTCGGGATCCGCGTTTAAAACATAATCTATATGCTCCTTAGCCAGGGTTTTGTTTTTAATCGTATAAATGGCGAATTCCGCCAGGGCGATGTGGGTGGCTAAAAAGCGCGGCTCGACATTGATGGACATCAGCGTCAACTGGGTGACATTATCGGGGTTGAACCCCATCGACTCGACCAGCTTCCGGGTGACGAACCCGGCATGGGCCAGGCAAAAAGCCATGAAGCGGGGAATGGCGCCGAAGTAATACAGGGGCTCTTCCTGGTCAACTATTCCGATGTGGCCGAAGATTTCCCCGGCGTTGCTGGCGATCCTGATAATGGAGCCCCGCTGGGCCCAGCGGGCCAGGTTGGCCGCGGTCCAATAGTTAGCCCCCGGGTGACGGGGTTTCATGGCCACCGCCTTCTTTCCGCACTCATATCCGCGATAATAAAGTTTTTCCTGTTCTTCTTTGGCTTCGGACATTTCTCCGAGCCAGTAATAGGCGCGGGCCAGCCAGCACCAGGCTTCGAATGATTCGGGCTTTGCCTTGGTCATCTCCTCCCAGGTTTTGATGGCGGTGCGGGCTCGTTTCACATCCCACCGGGCATCCCAGTTTTCCAGCGCGGATTTCCACTCGGGGGAAGGATTATCCGGGTAAGGCAGCTCCCGCTCAGGGATATATTTCGCGAGGGTTTTTATCTGGGGGAGGAGGGGCGCGATATCGGAATAATGCGAGACCGAGGCCGCCAGCCAGTAAACGGCATAGCTATTGCCGGGGTCCAGGGCCTGGGCTCGGCGGCAGAAATCGCTGGACTCTTTCAGAATCTGTTTGCGTTTATGATCGTTCGACTCGCGCTCGCCGATGAAATAGGTGATCCGGCAGGACCAGAGGAGCGGCTCAACCTGGTCCGGGTGTTTCTGGGTGAGCGACTGGAATACGGCCAGGGTTTCCCGGGCGGCCTGGCCTTGAGCCCGATTCTGCCACAGGGAGAGAGCCTTTTCCCAGCCCGGGTCATCCGCGCGGACGGGGGGTTCGGGGCTGACTGCCCACGCAGAAGAAAAGGTGAAAGGTAAAAGGTAAAAAGTAAAAAGGAAAAAGATGAAAAAAAACAGGAACCTTTGAACTTTAAACTTTGAACTTTGAGCTTTTGTCATTCTTCCTGTTCGTGGATGGTGATGATTTTTTCGATTTTCAGATACTTGGTCCCGGCCGGGAGGTTCAGCTCGATTTCTTCCCCCACCTTTTTACCGTTGATGGCTTTGCCGATGGGGGAACTGGCCGTGATTTGCCCCGGGATCTTGCCGACTTCTTCGGCGGTGACAATCCGGTAGATCTTAATCTCCTGGGAATCGAGAGCGCGGAGATGAATGATGCTGCCGAAGGCCACCCGGTCGCGGGGGAGGGATTCCAGGTCCAGGGAAGCCAGGCTGCGGAGCCGGTCCTGGACCTGGGAGACCCGCGCCTCCACGAATTTCTGGCGGCTTTTCACCGCTTCATATTCCGCGTTGTCGGACAGGTCGCCGAAGGCGGCCGCCCGGGAGAGTTCTTTAGGAATCTTCTGGGTCCGTTCTTTTTCGAGCTCCAGGAGTTCCGCTTCCAGTTTGGAAATAATATTTATTCTCATAATTCCGGTTCAGGGTTACCTTTTTATTATATAAATTTAATTATATTTGGAAAGGACATTGTAAATATTAACATCTGGAATACCAGAAGGGCAGTAGTTCGTATCTAAAACGCCCGATAATATTTATGCGGGGAGATCCTGCCCGGATTTTTTAACATTAACAGTTATTATTTTGACAGGATGGTAAAATATCTATAAATTTAACGAGGGGGAATATATTAAAGATCAATAAGTTGCGGTTTTGCGGGCCCAAAAATTCTGATTTTTTTTCAATGGATCCGGAACTGGAAAAATATCGGGAGCTTTTTTCCCTGGATGCTGATGACCAGCTTGAGACCATCAGGCAAATGCTGCCGAAATGGGAAGTCGAACCGGGAAGCGCTGACCTGGTGAAAAATTTGCATCGGGCCTTTCATTCTTTAAAAGGAATATCGGCGACGATGGGATTCTCCGATATCCATGCGCTGTCCCAGAGGATGGCCGTTCTCTACGACAAGATCCGGGTCGGCCTGGAAAAGAAAATGGATGTCAACAAAATCCTGAAACCCGGGGATTTCGGCGGGGAAGGGAAGATCGCCGCCGGTTCCCAGAGCCTGGTTTCTCTGGTCGCGGAACTGTCCCGGCAGTCACTGGAAGAGTTGGAGAAACTGGTTCGCAAACATACCCAAGCCGGGAATTAAATCCGGCGCCGGGGAATATTTTTCGAGGTGAAAGGGAAAATGGAACGGGAAAGACTGGAGGATCTCCTCCAACGGGTCAAGGCCGGGAAGCTTGATATTCCCCGGGCGATGGAAGAAATGAAATTTCTGCCTTACCAGGATTTAGGGTTTGCCCGGCTGGATCATCACCGGGGAATCCGCCAGGGAACGGCCGAAGTGGTTTTCGGGGAAGGGAAGAGCTCGGAACAGATCATTGAGATAGTCAAGCACTTGAAGGTCTCGGGTGGGAAAGTGCTGGTGACCAGGGTGGACCGGGAAAAGGCCAGAAAAATCCGGTCCGTTCACCGGGAACTTGATTATTATCCTCAGGCCCGAATCCTGTCTTCCCCGAAGAAAGAAAAAACGGGGAAGGGCG
>JAPLJL010000154.1 GCA_026388615.1 Pseudomonadota bacterium
TGAGCGATACGCGACCAGCAAGATCCGGGAGGAAGAAGATCTGGAAAGGATAGATACCTTCGGTTTCCGGGGCGAGGCTTTGCCCAGCATTGCCCAGATTTCCCGGGTAACCCTGACCAGCCGGTCGAGATCCGTAAAGACGGACCGGACCGGAAAAAACCCGGATTCGGGAGTCAGGGTGCAATTCTCGGGAGGGGAGTTCCAGGGCGAAACCCGGGTACCCTCTACGGAGGGGACGGAAATCACGGTGACGGATCTGTTTTTTAACACCCCGGTCCGGAGAAAATTTCTCCGGGGAGACGAGACCGAGGGCCGTCATATATTTCAGCTGGTAACCAAAGTTGCCTTGTCCAATCCGGAAGTGGGCTTTCGTCTTTGCCTGGACGGCAAGGAAGTGATCCAGGCCCCGGCGCGGAAGGATCTCAAGGAAAGAGTGGCGGATCTCCTGGGAGCAAAGGAAACCGCGCGGCTCCTGCCCGTTGATTACGAGGTTTCCGGTCATCGGGTAACCGGATTCTGCGGCGCTCCGGACCTGCAGAAGTCCAGCTCTCAATCCATCTATACCTGGGTGAACCGCCGGGTGATTACCGACCGGATTCTGATCCGTTCCCTGGCCGATGGCTACGGAATGATGCTGGCGAAGGGGAAATATCCGATGGCGGTTCTTTTCCTGCAGGTTCCTCCCGGGGAGGTGGATGTGAACATTCACCCGGCCAAGCTGGAAGTCCGTTTTCGGAATCCCGGACTGGTTCATCACCTGGTCAAACGAGCTGTGGAGCTGGGCCTGGGCCGGGCGTTTCCGGAACCCGCGCCCGGGGGGATTTCCTTAAGCCCGGAAGACCTTTCGAAGACCGGCCGGGCGGGAGCGGTGAATCCAACCGATTTCAGCTTCAGGGAAACCGGCGTATCTTTCCCGTCCGGATCAGTCCCGCGCCCGGATTCACAGGACCTTTTCCACCGGGAAAAGCGGGGAGGATTTTTCAATTCCTTGAAAGTGATCGGCCAGCTGAAAGGAACCTATATTCTTTGCCAGTCGGAACGGGGATTGGTGATCATCGATCAGCATGCCGCCCATGAACGGATCAGCTTCGCCCGGTTGTCGGAAAACTGGTCACGGGCGGCCGGGGAACTTGAGGAACTTCTTATTCCGGTAAATCTTGAACTCAGGTACGACCAGGCCAGACTGCTTTCCCAGGTCCTGCCGGTGGCCAGGCGCCTGGGAATGGAGGTTGAGCCCCTGGGGGGAAACTCGTTCCTGGTCCGGGCGGTCAACCGCTGCCTGCTTTCCACCGGTTATGAGGCGATGCTGCAGGATATCCTGGAGGAACTTTCCCTTTTGCCGAATCCCGAGACCCTGGTGGAGGGGAAACTGGAACCGGTGATCGCCCGGATGGCATGTCACGGTTCAGTCCAGGCCCATCGGATTCTTGACCGGGGGGAAATGGAATCCCTCCTCGAAGAACTGCAGGAGGTGGAACAGTCTCCCTTCTGCCCGCATGGACGCCCGGTTTTTTTCGAAATTACCGAAGGCGAGCTGGAAAAAAGATTCAGGAGAACATAACTTAAAATTTCTAATTTCTAATGACGAATTTCTAATCAAAAAACAACCCCAAAATGTCCAATGTCAAATTGAAAATTCAAATGTTTATCGATTACCTGTTGGAAATTAGAAATTAGTCATTTTTTATTCATTGAAGTTTGGTCATTGGGAATTGGGGTTTGGTTAGGCATTAGAAATTAGTAATTAGTCATTAGTAATTTCTTTCTTTTTTGTTATTGGTCATTGGGATTTGATTAGGGGGGAATTCGAAATTGGACATTAGAAATTTATCATCGATTTATGATTAAGATAGTCGCTGTTTTAGGCGCTACCGCTGCCGGGAAAAGCTCGCTGGGCGTGGATCTGGCCCGGAGATTTACCGGGGAAATCATTGCCTGTGATTCCCGGCAGATTTATCGGGGCCTGGAAACAGGTACCGGAAAGGCCACTCCGGAAGAAAGAAAGGAAATCCGGCATCATTTGATGGATGTGATCGATCCCGATGAAAATATTAACGCCGCCTGCTATCGGGATCTGGCCCGTCAGGCAGTGCGAGAAATCGATGGACGAGAGCATCGGGTTTTTCTCGTGGGAGGGACGGGACTTTATCTACGGGCGTTTCTGGGTTTGCTTTTCCCGGGCGGGGAGGGCAACCGGGAAATCCGGGATCAGATTGAAGAAAAAAGAAAAAAAGAAGGAGATGGATTTCTTTACCAATGGCTTTTTCTAGTAGACCCCGAATCCGCCGCCCAGATTCACGCCCATGACATTTACCGGATCACGCGGGCGCTGGAAATATACCTGACTACCGGGTCTCCGGCTTCCCAGATGAAGAAAAAAAACTGTTTTCCCGATCCTGACTATCAGGTTTTAAAGGTCGGCCTTCGCCGGGATCCCGTTGAACTTCTCGATCGGATTTCGGAACGGATTGAGTGGATGTACGAATCAGGATTAGAGGGCCGGACGATCGTTGATGAGGTTGAAGGTTTATTAAGGAATGACTACGATTTACGAATCAAGGCTTTTTCCACGATTGGTTACCGCGAAGCGGTTTCTTTTTTTCACGGCGAGATCAATCGCGAGGAAGCCAAAGAGAAAACCCGCCGGGCGACTTGGGGCTATGCCCGGAGGCAGATGACCTGGTTCAGAAAAGAAGCCGGGATCCGATGGTTTCATCCCCGCTTGGACGCGGGAGAAATTATTGCCCAAGTGGAAAAATTTTTAGAGTAACCATGGCGAAACGCAGCATCGGTCTGGATTTCGGCGGAACGGCTTTCCGGGCGGTTCTGGTGGAGGAGGGTAAGCCCGGGGCCGGTTACCGGCTGGTGGATTACCAAGAGTATATTCCTCCCGCGCTTCCGCCTGAAAATCGTCCCGATCCGACCATCAGTTATCGGGAGATAATTAAAAATCTGATCTCCCGGGAAGGCTGGCGGTCGGCTCCGATCACGATCGGATTGCCGGGGGGAGTAGTTTCGCGGAGGACTTTAAGCTTTCCCTTCCGGGAAAGAAACAAGCTCGATCCGGTGGTTCCTTTCGAACTGGAAGGATTGATTGCCGATTCGATCGAGGACGTTATCGTCGATTATCAATTCGTGGATCAGAATGATCAGGGCTCCCGGGTGATGGCCGCGGCGGTAGCCAAACCCAAGATAGCCGAGCGTCTGCAAAGCTTGAATGCGATCGGGGTTGATCCCCGGATCCTGGATGACGAAGTAATGGCTCTTTCCAGTTTGCTGTTTTTGCTGGATCCGATCGTCCAGGAAGGCCCGGCCGCAATTCTGGA
This sequence comes from Pseudomonadota bacterium, assembly GCA_026388615.1. Lineage (GTDB taxonomy): Bacteria > Desulfobacterota > JAPLJL01 > JAPLJL01 > JAPLJL01 > JAPLJL01. The sequence goes on from JAPLJL010000154.1 coordinate 3,327, forward strand.
AATCGGGGCCCAGAAAACCGGACTCGTGGTTTATAACCACGGGAGGGCCGAGACGGCCCGAACCATCAGGATTGGGGGCGATCATCTGACCCAGTCCCTGGCTGCTTTCCGGGGGATCTCCTGGGAAGAGGCGGAAACCCTGAAAATAAGCGGAACGGATAAAATCCCGGCCGAGATTTGGGACCGGGCTTTCCTGCCCCTCGTCCAGGAAATCGGCTTGACCCTGGATGCCTTTCGCCGAACGCAAGGGGAGACTCCCAACGGGATTTACCTTTGCGGCCGGGGCACGATCGCCCAGGAACTATCCGGGTATCTGCAATCGCGCCTGGATCTTCCTTGCGAAAGGATTTCCCTCCAGGGTGAACTGCTGCAGATTCCCCGGGCCTTTTCCTCGGATTTCGATTGCACGGCGGCCCAAGCTCTGGCTCTGGCCCTCCGGGGCCTTTCCCAGTCCCAGTCGGTTTCTCCAGTTAACTTCCGGAAGGGGGAATTTACTTTCCGGAGCCGGATGGAGGAGTCCCGGGGGAAATTGATTTATTTCGGGGTCGTGGCCAGCCTGGTGATAATTCTGGGGCTGGTAAACTTTTTAATGGGATATTCCAACCTGCGCGCCGAAGATCGCAAACTCACTGATCAGATGCGCAAGGTCTTTATCACCGCTTTTCCTGAGACCAAACAACTTCCGGAAGGGTATGAATTACGGGAGATGCGGACCCGGATCCAGGCGGTCCAAGGCAGCGGGGAATTCTCCGCCAGCTCGGAAGCGGTTGTGGATCTTTTAAAGATCATCTCGGAGCGGATTCCCCAGGACGTTAACCTGGAGATCCGGGAACTGATCTATGACCCGGAGAAAATTCGCCTCCGGGGGCGGGCCTCCAGCTTCGATACGGTGGATCGGATCAAGACCGATCTGGCCGGTTCTCCCGCCTGGTCGAGCCTCGAGGTCACGGATGCGAAAGTAAGTATTGATCAAAAAGGAGTGGACTTCACCATGGTTATCAATCTGGTGAAGAAACTCTGACTAAAAAAATGAAAATCCCCCTGTTTCTCAATTCCTGGAGAGAAAAAATCCGCGGTTTGAAAATGCCGGAGTTCATTGCCCGGATGACTCCGAAAGAGCGCCTGACGCTGGTGCTCGGGGTCGTGGGGGCTTTCCTGATTATTTTCGTGGGTTTTTTCATCTTCCCGATCAGCCGGGAAAAAAAGGAGCTGCGGGAGAAGATCCAGTTGAAAACCCAGGAATTGAAGGAAATGACGATTCTTTCCCAGGATTATGGAGGCGCCCGGGCCGAAGGCGGGGCCCGGGGAGTGATCCCGGCCGATTTTTCGATTCTTTCCTACCTGGAAGAATTGGCAGATCAGTCCCAAATCCGGGAGAAAATTGAATACATGCGACCGGGCAATGTCGAAAGCAAAGGCAAGCACAAGGAAGTCAGCGTGGAGATTAAACTCAACGCGGTTTCCCTTTCCGAACTTACCAATCTGCTCTTCCGGATCGAAAAAGGCGGCCAGACTCCCCTGATCGTCTATCGGATGATGGTGCGTTCCCGTTTCGCCAATCCCCGGGAGCTGGACGTGACTTTGACCGTGATCGGAATCTCCCCGGGATAAAGAAAGAAAGTAAGGCGGTTTTGAAATTTAATGAACAAAGCATCATCCGGATTGTTACTAATATTTCCTTCGGGATAGTTTGTTTCGTTCTTTTCAGTTACCTGGTTTTTCCCTACCAGAAATTAATCAACGTTTTGATCTCGCGGCTGGAGGCCAGGACTCCTTTCCAGATTCAGGTCAACAGCGCGCGTCCCTATCTTTTCCCGGGGATTTCCCTGAAGGGGATCCAGATATCCGTTCGCAGCGAAAAAGAGAAAACTTCCGAAGGGAAAAAAGAAACGGTCAATATCCCGGTCCTTAACATTGACAATCTCAAGATTCGACTCCACCTGTTTTCTTTATTGCGGGGTGGGATCGCCTTTACGCTGGAATCCAAACTGGCCTCGGGCCAGGTTAAAATCGCCTATTTCCAGAGCCGCGACCAGTATTCCGTCCGCGGAAAATGGGAGGGGATCCTGATGGAGGGGGTTCCTTATCTGAAAAGCAAGTATGATATTTCCCTGATCGGGAATTTTTCCGGAGAAGTGGATTTAAAAGGAACTCCCGCCAATCTCCAAAAAGGGGAGGGGGCGATTCATTTCAAGATCGCCGCTGGCGGCATCCGAAACGCCACCCTGATGAAACTGATAACCCTCCCGGATATGACCTTCGATCGTTTCGAAGGGAAGCTGGTTCTCAAGGAAGGCAAGTTGGTTCTGGACAAGGTCAGGCTGGAAGGAAACGATCTCCAGGGGGAAGCCACCGGAACGATCCTGCCCCGCCGGCCGCTGGGGACCAGCATGCTTTCCGTCAATCTTAAAATCAAGCCTTCGCCCAGTATCGATACCCAGGTGGGCTTCCTGTTTAATACTCTTCTCTTCCATAAGGATTCCCAGGGTTTCTATACCCGGGTTTTGACCGGGGTTCTCGCCAGCCCGCGCTGAACCAGAACCCGGATGGGCGGTCTGTATTCATTGCCATAAAATTCCGGTTTGCTCGTTTATATCCGCAACGATTTTACTTCTTAATGATAAAACCGAGGGAGGGTGGCCCATGAAAAAACTGGCGTATTTATCCGCCTGCTTGTTGGCTTCCGCTTGGCTGGCTTGTGCCGGGATACCCGGGCCAGGAAAAACTGTGAAACCGGTTTCTCCCGTGCAAAAACCGGCTTCGGTTGATGAAGGGGCGGAGGTCAAAAATACCGACGGCACCAAGGTAGAAAGAGCAACCATAAAGCCGGAAGCGGCTCCGGCCGAAACCGAAGCGGCCAAAGGGAAAACCGGCGCCGGATTGGCGGAGGAGCCGATTCCCGCCCCGGCGTCCCCCGCGCCCGCCATGCCGGCCCTGGCCAAGGAGATGGCTGCCGGTCCGGCCCGGAAAGCCACAGGTGCGACCTTGCCGCCGTCCTCTCCCGGGATCAAGGCTGGGGCTTCGGATGATAACCGACAATTTAACTTTTACCTCGACTACCTGGGCCGGTTTCCCAACCTTAATGTTTTAAAGCTTGATGTCTCCAACCGCATCATTTTCCAGGCAGAAGACCGGGACGGCAGGTCCATTCCGAACTGTCACTTGAGTTTCCGGGATGGAAGCGGAAAAACCGTGGCCGAGCGCCGAACCTATGCCGATGGCCGGGCGATCTTTTTCCCTTCTGAGTATGCCGGGAAATTAACCCAAGGCCTCCGGGCCATCACTACCTGCGGGCAAAAAACCTTGGAACAATCTTTCGATCCCTCCGGGGTCAAAAACCTGGAAATCAAGTTCGACTTTCGGCGGGAAAGTTATAAAAACGTTCCCCTGGATATTGCCTTTGTTTTCGATACCACCGGGAGCATGGGGGACGAGATCGCCCGGTTGAAGCAGACTATTGAAGTGATCCATTTTCAGATTACCCAGCTTTCCTCTTTGCCGGATGTTCGTTTCGGGATGGTGCTTTACCGCGACCGGGGCGATGAATACGTGACCAGGGTGATACCCTTTACTTCCCGGATGGAGGTTTTCAAACAGGCGCTGGACCAGGTCCGGGCGGACGGGGGAGGGGATGAGCCCGAAGAGGTTCAGGCTGGGCTGAAGGACGCGTTGAAAAAGCTTGAATGGCGGCCGAGCGGGATCAGACTTTTATTTCTGATCGGAGACGCGCCCCCGCACCTTGATTACGGCCAGGAGTATGTTCGGGCGGCGAAAGACGCGGAGATAGCCAAGGCGGCCCCGGTGGCTATTCCCGTGGAATACACCTATCTCCAGGCGATGAGGGATGCGGCCGGCCAGGCCATCAAAATAGTCAGCATCGGAGCCAGCGGGTTGAATAACGAAGGCGAATATGTCTTCCGCCAGCTGTCCCAATACACGATGGGGATCTTCGCCTTTCTTACCTACGGCGAGAGCGGGGAGGCGGAGGGTGGGGGTGGAACCACCTATGTCTCGCACCACACCGGCTCCAACTGGCAGGCGGAAAACCTGGACGCGATTATCGTCAAGATGGTCAAGGTCGAGCTAGCGAACCTAACCGACCAGCCGGTTTCCGAGGGAGAGGATTATTTCGAAGTTACTGCCGGCCCGGGAGCCGACCGGGATAAGGTCCTGGACGATCTGTTCACCCAGGCGGTGAAACAACTCCTGGATTATTCCACGGTTCTGATCAGGGAAAAGACCCCCACCGTGCTGATGCCGGTTTCGGTCAAAGACCCGGGGTTAAAAGCCGCGTCGGAGCTCCTGGAGGACAGGCTGGAACTGATTATATTCAAGCTCCCACAATTTCAGATGTTGGAGCGTAAGAATCTCCAGCAGTTAATCGGGGAAATGAGCCTGCAGCTTAATGACCTGTTCGATAACCAGAAAACCGTCGAGGTCGGGAAAATGGCCGGGGCCCAGTTAGCCTTAATGGGAAAGCTTTCCCCCGGGAAGGAAAAACTCGAGCTTTTCCTGAAACTGGTGCGGATCGAGACCGGGGAGATTATCTCGGTCACGATGGTCAAGATCGATCCCGGCCTTTTAAAGTAAAGGACCGGAAGCGATTCCCGGAGACTGCCGGGACAGATGACCTCCGGGAAACAACTGTTTGCCCGGAACGGGAAAATAAATTTATAATGTCAAAATCAATTATCAGGAAAGGATGGAAATATGGCGGAAAAGGAGATTAAGAAAATCGGGATTTCCACCGGGGGCGGGGACTGTCCGGGCCTGAACGCGGTGATCCGGGCCGCAGTTTACACGGCGATCAACAAGTACGGCTGGGAGGTCATCGGGATCAGGGACGCCCTCAACGGGCTCATGGATACCAGTCAGACCATGCCTCTCGGTCTCAACGAGGTGAAGGATATCCTCAATAAGGGCGGGACAATCATCGGGACCACCAATAAGGGCAACCCCTTCCATTGGGAAAGGCAAAAGAGCGATGGAACCATCGAGACCATCGATCGCTCGGGCCAGTTGGTGGAGAATTTCCATAAACTTGGGCTGGGGGCTCTGATTTCGATCGGCGGCGACGGCTCGATGAAGATCGCCCAGCAACTGGTAGAAAAGGGGCTTCCCGTTGTCGGGGTGCCGAAGACGATCGACAACGATCTTTCCGCCACGGATGTGACTTTCGGTTTCGATTCCGCGGTCCGGACCGCCTCCGAGGCGCTCGACAAGCTCCGCTCCACCGCGGAGAGTCACCACCGGGTGATGGTGGTGGAGATGATGGGGCGGCACTCGGGCTGGATCGCCCTCCATTCCGGGATATCCGGAGACGCCCACGTGATTCTCATCCCCGAGATTCCCTTCGACCTCGCGGTGGTTGCGAAGAAGCTGAAGACGCGGAACGAGAAAGGGGACAAATACTCGATCGTGGTGGTGGCCGAAGGCGCGATTCCACAGGGCGGGGAGATGGCCATGGTGGGCAAAAAGGCCGACGGCACCGTGATCCTCGGGGGAATGGGCCAGAAGGTGGGCGAGGCCCTTTCGGAGCTGACCGGGCTGGAAACCCGGACCGTGATTCTGGGGCATCTCCAGCGGGGAGGGTCGCCTACCGAGTTCGACCGGATTTTAGGGACTCGCTACGGGGAAGCGGCCACGGAGCTGATTGCCAAGAAGCAGTTCGGCAAGATGGTGGCCCTGAAGGGCACCGCCATCGTCGGGGTCCCGATTACGGACGCCATCGGCCAGACCAAGAAGATTTTCCCGGAAGGAACCCTGGTCAAGGTGGCCCGCTCCATGGGGATTTGCTTCGGGGACAGATAGAAAGGAATAAGTTATTTCCAATGCCTAATGACTAATTTCTAATTCCTAATCAATGCTCAATGCCCAATGATCTTTTTTAAAACGGCGTTAGGGGCGGCCTTCCCTGGCCGGTTTTGCCCGGCTCGGGCAGGCAACGGCCGCCCGAAGAAGGGAGCCCGCGGCCTGCCCGAGACGAACTCTCGGGTCGGCCAGGGAGGGGCTCCCCTACGAAAATATTATCGTAATAAGGATTCAACTGAGACACTACAATAGTTTGTTTCACCGCCTTCATCGTTTAAACTTTACCCCTAGATCGACAGGAGGTTTATGATTTTCCGAGGGTGGAAACTTAGCATTGGCCTGACCTTAATCTTGGTTTTCGGAGGAACAGATAACTTGTTCGGCTGGGCTCGGCATAACCTGATCACGCAGATAATCATGGAAAATCCCCCGGTCTGGGTCAAAGAATTTTCTCAGGTCAAGGTGAATAAATCCATTTATGAGATTAACTCGCTGAATCCAAAATTTAATCTGATTTACACCATTCCCGAAAAATCCAAATGCCCCTCTCTTCCCTCCGAATTTGTTAGCTACGCCAGAAATCCGGATCGAAAATACGGTTTCCAAGGCGCGCCTATGGGTGCCACGATTTCTGCCCTCCAGATTCTGGCGGATTTCTCCGACGAACCGGATTGGGACATGGATATAGACGTCGAAACCGGTCAGGTAGTGGATTTTATGGGCGGTAGCCAGGGATACCGGCACATGTATTATCCGGCCGGCACCTTTCATATCCCCAATCCCTTTATGCCCCAGGGGAAGGCCCCTGAACGGGCCGAGCTGTTTTACGAATATGCCCGGGAGGCCTTTTCCCAGGGGGATTATTACTGGGGATTCCGGTTCCTGGCCCGGGCCATTCATTACCTAGAAGATCTGGCTAATCCCTTTCATACAGTTCAGCTTTCGACGAAATTTATAATGAAAGAGGATTTTTTCCAGGGCACGATCCAGAACACGAAAAATTATCATTTTGCTTACGAGGATTATGTCGCGTTTCTGATGGTTCAGGCCCAGCGGAATAAGAAAGGGCAGGCTCGATTATTAAAATCTATCAACCAGGCCCTGGCCAAGAAGATGGAAAACATCCGGGTGGCGGCCCAGGATCTGGCCGGGTTCAGTAACCGGGAGGGCGCGGCGCTTCTCGACTTGAGCTTTGATTTTTTTGGGGAGGAATTCCGTTCAAATCAGAAGCTTTATCTGAATGCGGGGAAGATTAAGAAGATGGATCGGCGTCCGGAGAAAGAAAGAGCCCTGGCGATTACTGAAAAAATGCTGGCGGAGATGTCTTCGGTGGTCAAGGGATTCTTGGATATGGCGGGGAAAGAATTGGTGCCGGGAACTGACAGCAGTGATTGAAAATTTCCGGGAAGATATTGCCGGGGAAAAAGGAGAACGCCAAATGCATTTTACCAAACCGGGTCCGGAAAACACCGAAGCCACTTTGAAATTGGTTAAAGCAGAGATTGAAAATAAAGGAATCGAGTATGTAGTGGTAGCTTCCACCTCCGGAGCCACCGGGGTGAAGGCGGCTAGGGAGTTTCGGGGCCTGAAAGTGAAGCTGGTCGTGGTTACCCACAATTCCGGGTTCCAGGAGCCGGGGGTTCAAGAGATCGAAAAGAAGTTAAAAGCCGAGATCGAAAATCTGGGCGGCACTGTATATACCGGCACGATGGTACTCCGAAGTCTGGGGCGGGCAATAAAAAATTCGGTGGGCTACTCGGATAACGAAATTGTGGCCCAGGTGCTCCGCATGTTCGGTCAGGGGATCAAGGTTTGTGTTGAGATTGTGGCGATGGCGGCGGACGCAGGGCTGATCCCTCCGACTAAAGTGATCGCCGTGGCCGGGACCGGGCGGGGCGCCGACACCGCCTGTCTGATCAGCGCGGATTCCTCCCACCGTTTTTTCGGGATCAAGGTCCGGGAGATTTTGGCCAAGCCCGGAGAATTTTAACTCGATTGACGAATGACGATTGACGAGTGAGGAATGGTGAATTCTGAACGAGTGGATTTGTGAAAGCGGTTTTACAGAGAGTAAAAAGGGCATCAGTTCGGGTGGGGGGCGAGACCATCGCCGAGATCGGCCCGGGAATCCTGGTCCTGCTGGGGGTAGGGGCGGGAGATGACGTGAAGGATGCCGAATATCTGGCTGAGAAGATCTCCGGGCTCCGGATTTTCGAAGATGATCAGGAAAAAATGAATCTTTCCGTGAAGGATATCGAGGGGGAAATATTGTCGGTTTCCCAGTTCACGCTTTACGCCGATTGCCGGAAGGGCAAAAGGCCGTCTTTCACCGCTGCGGCCCCACCCCGCGAGGCCGAGGGACTTTATCTTGAGTTTGACCGCCTGCTCAGGGAAAAAGGATTAAAGGTGGCGGAGGGCAGGTTTCAGACCCGGATGGAAGTAGACCTGGTTAACGACGGCCCGGTGACCATTATTCTGGAAACCAAGAAGTCGGGTGAAAAGTAAAAAGCAGAAAAAACCTGACCGGAAGCGAAAATCCGTTCTCCCATAATTCGCCCTAACGATTGATGAAGACACCATAAAATATTGAGATTTAAATATCAAGATTTGGAGGCCAGAACCTTTTCGGGTAAGATTTAACCTGGGAAAACGGTAAGAGCAATTATTTTTGAGAACCCGAGTGCAATACCGTAGGTTTTTAGCAATTTGTCGAAAATTAACTTTTCCGTTTCGTCGGTGATTAATAAATAATAGGCAATTTAATCATTTTATCAGGATTATCAAAGGATTAATAACCAAAGATTGGAAGGGATTAATTTGCGGATTGTCGTAACAGGCGGTGGTGGCTTTATTGGATCTAATCTTGTTGATAAACTCATAGACGAAGGGCATAGCGTTACGGTCATAGATAAAAACCCGGCATATGGCAATTCAAGAACGGATAAAATTCATATGATCCAGGGGGATTTTGGTGACGTTAATTTACTGAAAAGTTGTTTAGAAGGTGTTGACTTACTGTTTCATCTGGCCTGTACAACGATACCAAAGACATCTAACGAGAATCCAGTTCTTGATGTATCTTCTAATTTAATTGGAACTATTCGATTACTCGAATCTAGCGTACATGCAGGGATAAAACGTATTATTTTTAATTCAACTGGTGGAGCTATTTATGGGGCTGCATGTCCCGATACCGTTTATGAAAATAGTATGACCAATCCTATTTGTTCTTATGGAATAAATAAGCTCGCTGTCGAAAAATATTTAGGGCTATTTCAACATACAAATAATTTAGACTATGTGGTATTCAGAATATCTAATGCTTATGGACCTCGCCAAAATCCCCAAAGTGGTGTTGGGCTCATAGCCGCAGCATTGGATTCTGTCATAAACCGAAGACCTTTGTATGTATGGGGCGACGGTTCTATTATAAGAGACTATATTTACATTGATGATATTACCCAAGCGCTGATAATGGCTACCCGCTCTGATTTTCCCACGGGCATATATCATGCCAGCAACGGTGTAGGTTTATCTGTCAATCAAATAATTGAAATCATTGAAAAAGTTGCTGGGACCAGACCCGATGTCAGGTATACCTATGGACGAAACTTCGATATACCCAAAGTAGTTTTAGATAACACTAAACTGCGAAGCTTAGGATGGATTTTAAAATTTCCTATTGAAAAAGGAATTTATGAAACTTGGCGTTGGATGATTAGATAAAAATGGGCGATTTAACCGGTTTTTAAGGTTGAAACCCCAGTGTGACGATAAATAGGAGAGAGAATGGGAACCCAATTGCTTCACACCAGACTGTGCGATCTCCTGGGAATTGAATATCCGATCATTGCCGGCGGAATGATCTGGATATCCGAGGCGATTCTCGCCGCGGCGGTTTCCAATGCCGGCGGATTGGGTCAGATCGCGGCGGGATCATTTTTCAATGAGGAAGATCTCCGGAAGGAGATCAGAAAAGCCAAGGATCTGACCGATAAGCCTTTTAGTATTAACGTGCCCCTGCTGAATCCCGGGGCGGACTGGATGATCGAGACGGCCTTAGCGGAAAAGGTAAAAGTAATCACTACCTCGGCCGGAAGCCCGTTACGGTTTGCCCGGAAAATCAAGGAAAGCGGGGCCCGGGTGCTCCACGTGGTTCCCTCTGCTCGTCTGGCTCGAAAAGCCGATGCCGCCGCGGTTGACGCCATCGTGGCTGAAGGAATCGAAGCTGGGGGACACGACAGCCCGGATGAAATTACCTCACTCGTGCTTATTCCCCAGGTGGTAGACGCGGTCAAGGTTCCCGTGGTGGCTGCCGGGGGTATTGCCGATGCCCGGGGGCTGGCTGCGGCCCTGGCCCTGGGGGCTTCCGGGGTCCAGATGGGGACTAGATTTGTCGTGACCAAGGAGTGCCAGGTTCACCCCAAATTCAAGCAAGCTATAATCGAAGCCCAGGATAACGGCACGGTTTTAACCGCCCGCTCGATGGGGCATCCTGTGCGCGTGCTGAAAAATTCCTTGGCGGAAAGGATCCTGGAGATGGAGCGGAAAGGGGCGAGCGAAGCGGAACTTTTTGATTTTATCGGGCCGGGAAGAACCAGAAGGGCGGCCCTGGAAGGTGATATGGTGGAAGGCTCGGTGATGAGCGGTCAGATCGCCGGGATGATCAAAGACGAAAAAAGCGTTAAAGATGTTATCCAGGAAATGGTCAGGGGAGCAGAGGAGATATTGAGGAAAATCAGCAACGTCAGCTGATTTGGGGGTTATCATCCGAAAAGCTGAAACGGCTCAAATTTAAGGGCGGAAAATCATGTCTTCGGCAAAAGATCGAATCCGGCCCCGGATGTCAGGAAGAATCCCGGTGCAAATCCCGGTTGAATATCAGATTGACCAGGAATGGGATAAGGGTGTGGTTATTGATCTGAGCGTAGGCGGGATCAGAATTCTGACCAATCGAGAGACGGAAAAAGGGGTGCAATTGCGGATCAACTTTCCCCTGGGTAATAAAGAAGAGCTTATTATTGCCGGGGAGGTAATCAATATTAATGACAGGGAAATCGAGGGTTTCGGGATTAGGAAACTTATCGGGGTGAATTTCCCCGGGTTGAACGAAGAGGAAAAGAAAAGACTTCAGGATTTTATTTTAAACCAGCGTTATTATACCCGCCTTTTTCGCCCGACCAAGGGCGCGGATCACCTGGAAGAACAAAACCTGAAAAAAGCTGCCGCCTTATTAAAAGACCTGGACCCAATTATTTAAAGATTTTT
>JAPLJL010000336.1 GCA_026388615.1 Pseudomonadota bacterium
GATCCCAGAGGGCAGCAGGCTCTTTCCCTTTTCGCGGAGGGCGGCCTCGGCGCCCTCGTCCACCAGGAGGGTACCCGCCGGCTTCAGGTTGTAGGCGATCCAGGACTTCCGGCCCTGCAGGCGCCGGGACTGGGGCGGGCAGAAAGTCCCCACCGTTTCCCCGGCCAGGACTTTTCGCAGGGTCCCGGGCTTCAAACCGTTGGCAATCACTACCGGCACCCCGAAGCGGGTGGCCCGGGTCGCGGCCTCGATCTTGCTCTTGATCCCCCCGGTACCGAGGGGATTGGCCTTCCCCAGGCCGGGGATCCTGACCTTATCCTCCCCTAGGAGGAGCACCGGGACCAGCCGGGCGTCCCGGTCCTGCCGGGGATCGGTGGAAAAAAGGCCGTCGATATCCGAGAGGATAACCAGGAAGTCGGCCTTGACCAGGTTGGTCAGGTGGGCGGCGAGATTGTCGTTGTCCCCGAACTTGATTTCCTCCACCGCCACGGTGTCGTTCTCGTTCACGATCGGAAGCACCTTGAGCCGGAGCAGGGTCTGCACCGCCGCCCGGGCGTTCAAAAACCGGGTCCGGTCGGCCAGGTCCGCGTGGGTCAGAAGGATCTGGGCCACCCGGATCCGGTGGCGGGCGAAGGCCTCGATGTACAGATCCATCACCTGGACCTGCCCCACCGCCGCCGCCGCCTGTTTTTCCGGGATGGTGCGGGGGCGCCCCTTGAGTTTCAGCTTCCCGGTCCCGGAAGCGATGGCCCCCGAGGTAACCAGGACGACCTCCCGCCCAGATTTGCGGACCCGGGCGATATCGTCGGCCAGCCCGAAGACGATTTTCCGGTTCAGGTTCCGCGTCCCGGCGGTCAGGGCGCTCGAACCAATTTTTACCACCACCCGCCGGGATTTCCGGACCAGGATTTTCCTCTCAGCCTCAATCTTTTCCATCATCTGATTTTTTTTGTACCATTCCTAAAAGATAATCGGCCACCTCCCGGATGCCTTCCCCGGTCAGGGCCGAAATCGGAAAGGTTCTGACTTTTTTTCTTTTCAAGGCTTTCTCCACCGCGGCCTGTTTTTCCCGGCCCTCCTGGAGGTCAACCTTGTTCAAGACCACGATCCGGGGTTTTTCCGGGAGGCCCTGGCCAAAAGCGGTAATTTCCCCGAGCAGCACCCGGTAATCATCCTTCGGATCCGGCCGGGAAAGGTCCAGGATCAGGAGGAGGATGCGGGTCCGCTCGAGGTGTTTCAAGAATTGGATTCCCAGTCCCTGGCCCCGGTGCGCCCCTTCAATCAGACCGGGGATGTCCGCGATCACGTAGCTGACCAGGCGGTCCGGGGATTCGGCCACCCCCAGGTTGGGCGAAAGCGTGGTGAAGGGATAGTCGGCGATCTTGGGATGGGCGCTGGTCAGTTTCGAGATGAAGGTGGACTTGCCGGCGTTGGGCAAGCCCAGGAGTCCCACATCGGCCAGGAGCTTGAGCTCGAGGAAAAGGTTTTTCTCCTCGCCGGGAACGCCGGTCTCCGCCCGGCGGGGCGCCTGGTCGGTGGAAGTGGCGAAGTGGGAGTTGCCGCGTCCGCCCTTTCCGCCCCAGACGGCTACATACCGGTCGCCCGGACGGTCAAGGTCGCGGAGGAGGTCGCCGGTCTCGGCATCCCGAACGACCGTCCCGGCCGGGACCGGGATCACCACATCCTGGCCATTCCGCCCGGCCAGTTTTTTGCCTTTTCCCGGGATTCCTGACTGTGCTTTGAATTGTTGACGGAAGTGAAAATCGGAGAGGCTGGAGACCTGGCGATCGGCCTGGATGATTATATCTCCCCCTTTTCCACCGTCCCCGCCATCCGGCCCGCCGCGGGGAACGAATTTCTCTCGGCGAAAGCTGACGCAGCCATTTCCGCCCGAGCCAGAAATGACCCGGATCCTGGCTTCGTCAATAAATCTCACCCGCCGGCTTCGGGGATAATGCTGACCCGCGTTCGACCGCTGCTCTTCCGATACAGCACCCGACCGGGGATGCGGGCAAAGAGGGTGTAATCGCTGCCCATCCCGACGTTCAGGCCCGGATGAATCCGGGTGCCGACCTGGCGGACCAGGATCGAGCCGGCGGTAACCACCTGGCTCCCGTATACTTTCACGCCCCGGTGCTGCCCGTGGCTGTCGCGCCCGTTGTGACTGGAACCCTGTCCTTTTTTATGAGCCATAAATCACCTCCCGAGCTCTGCGAGGCCCGCCGAAGCCAACCTTGGCGAAGGCGGGCTGATCACGCATAAAAATCCCATTACCAAATCCCAATTACCAAATAAATCCGAATGACAATTAAATCGTCAATCGTCATTCGACAATCGTCAATTAAATCAGCCGGCCTTGATCGACTCGATCTTGACCCGGGTGAAAAGCTGGCGGTGGCCCCACCTTTTCTGTTCGCTCTTCCGCTTCTTGAATTTCCCCGCCTTGATCTTCCGGGCCTTGCCCTGCTCGATAATGGTCCCGGAGACCGAAGCCCCCTTGACCACCGGCTTGCCGATTTTAACCTTACCGTCTTCCTGGATGAGGAGAACGTCTTCGAGTTTCACTTTGCTCCCCTTGTCGCCGGGGATCTTCTCGATTCGGAGCGACTCCCCTTCGGAAACCCGGTACTGTTTCCCTCCGGTTCTGATAACTGCGTACATTTTCTCTTCTCCTAACTTTAGAATATCCTAACGAAAAATAACAAGAATTCCAAGCCTGTCAAGGTATTAGCGCCGAAAATCCCATCGCGAAGAGGAAAACCGGACCGGTAACGCTTATTCTAATTCAATCCGGTAGATCTTCATTTTATAATAAAGCGTTCCCGGTTTGATCCCGAGAATCCGGGCGGCCTCGGCCTTGTTGCCCTCCGCCCGGGCCAGGGCTTTTTCGATCAGGTCTTTCTCCAGGGCCTCGACCGAGGCGTCCAGGGGCTTCCCTTCCCCCGCCGCCGCTTCCGCCGGCCGAGCCGGCGCGGCCGGACCGATGAAAACCCAGGCGGGCAGGTCCTCGACCCGGATGACCGGGCCGGGGGCCAGGACCATGGCCTGTTCCACCACGTTTTCCAGTTCGCGGATATTCCCGGGCCAGGGGTAATCCACCAGAACCTGGAGCGCCTCCGGGTTGAATCCCTGGATTTCTTTCCGGGTCCGCACCTTGAGCTTCTTTCCGAAGTGCTCCACCAGCAGGGGAATGTCTTCTTTCCGGTCCCGCAGCGCGGGGAGGGAGATCCCGATCACGTTCAGCCGGTAGAAAAGATCCTCCCGGAATTTTCCCTTCCGGATTTCCTCCCGGAGATCCCGGTGGGTGGCGCTCAAGACCCGGAGGTCCACCCGGATGGTCTCCACTCCGCCCACCCGTTCGAACTCCCGTTCCTGGAGCACCCGGAGCAGCTTGACCTGCGCGACCGGGGAAAGCTCCCCGATCTCGTCGAGAAAAATCGTTCCGCCGTCGGCCAGCTCAAAGCGGCCGGGTTTGCGGTTGCCCGCCCCGGTGAAGGCCCCCTTCTCATCCCCGAACAGCTCGCTCTCGATCAGGGTCTCGGGATAAGCCCCGCAGTCAATCTTGATGAACGGCCCCTCGTTCCGGGGGCTCAAACGGTGAATTGCCCGGGCCAGCAGTTCCTTGCCGGTTCCACTCTCCCCGCTGATAATCACCGAAGAGTCCGTGGGGGCGATTTTCTGGAGGCGGGCGAAGACCTCCCGGATCTTCTGGGAGTTTCCCACAATCTCGTCCGGCCGGTAGCGCTCCCCCTCTTCCCCTTTCAGGTAAAGATTCTCCGCCTCCAGCCGCGCTTTTTCCTTTTCCAGCTCGGCCAGGCCGAGCGCCCGCTCGATCTTGACCTTCAATTCCGCCGGCGAGACCGGCTTGGTGACGAAATCAAACGCCCCCTCCCGCATTGCCTCCACCGCTCCCTCAATGGAACCGTAGGCGGTCACGATCATCACCGGCACCCCGGGCCGGTGCCGGTGGACCTCCTTCAACACCTGCATCCCGTCCAGGGCTCCCATCTTCAGGTCGGTGAGCACCAGGTCGAAATTCCCCGCGCGGAAGGAAGCGATCCCTTCCTTCCCTCCCGGGGCCGCGGTCACCCGGTGGCCCATTCCGGCCGCCACCTCGGTCATTCCCTCTCGCATGGTCTGGTTGTCTTCAATAATCAGGATGTTAGCCATAGAAAATTCCTAATTTCTAATTGACCTAATTTCTAATCAATGCCCAATGCTCTAAACCAGTTTTAAATAACTAATTCCTAATGACAAATTTCTAATCAATATCCAAAAGCAAAATGTCTAATGTCAATTTTCAATTAAGTGACGCTACCACTTCAACTGATTAAAAAATTAGCGGTTCTGTCACCAATTATTTTTTTGTGATCAATGTTTCTTTTCATTTCTTCATTAGTAATTGGTCATTGCCTTTTTATTAGTCATTTGACATTCGCCATTAGTCATTCTACTTCATCACTTCCGGTATCCATACCTCGACCACTGTGCCCTCTCCCTCCCGGCTGATCACCTCGATCTTCCCGCCGTGTCCATCCACCACTTTTTTCGACAGGGCCAGCCCGATCCCCGACCCGCTCTCCCGGGTGGTAAAAAAAGGCTCGAAGAGATGAGGCCGGTCCGCTTCGGGAATCCCGATCCCCCGGTCCGCGATCGTAATCCGAAGCCAGTTTTTTTCCAGCTTAGCCTGGATCAGCACCTTTTCCCCTCTTTCGGAGGCGGAGACGGCGTTCTCGACCAGGTTGATCACCGCCCGCCGGAGCTTACCGGGATCGAAATTAAAACTCACCTCCTGATCCACCTGCGTTTCCAGTTCCACCCCCCGTTCCCGGGCCCCGGGGCCCTGGATTTCCAGCACCTCCGCGAAAAACCGGGAAAGTTTTACCTCCTGCCGCCGCAGCTCTTCGGGTCGGGCGTAATCCAGAAACTCCTGCACCACCTTTTTCAGGTTGCCGATCTCCCTCCGGATTTTTTCCAGGTACTCCGCCTCCGGTTCCCGGGAGCCGAGCTTCTCCGATAAAAGCCCGGCAAACAGCTCCATCCCCCCGAGGGGATTCCGCACCTCGTGGGCTACCCCCCGGAGCATCAGGTTCAGGGTGCGGTCCCGCTCCCGCATCGAGCCCCGCATCTGCTCAAGCGTTGCCGCCAGGAATCCGATCTCCCCCTGCTCCCGGACCGCAATCGGGGAATCCAGGTCCCCGGCCTCGATCCGGCCGGCGCTCTCCACCAGCCGGCGGATAGGATTCACGATCCGCCGGGCCAGGAGGAGGCTGATCCCCGCGACGATGATCAGGCCTAAAAGCCCCCCGAAAAGGAGATCCCGGCGCAGGCGGGTCAGCCCCGCGAAAAACACCGCGCTGCCTTCCACGGCGACATAACCGATGATGTCTTCCCCTCCCGTCGGGGTTTTCATCAGGACCGGCGCGTACGCTTCCTTATATAGCCGGCGGTCCGGGCCGGAAAACAGGATGGAAACCTGCCCCCGGGCCGGGGCAATCCGGCCGAGCACCTCCCGATCCAGCTCAAACCGGGAAAAAGGATCCCCGATCCGGGAACTTCCGGTATCCGCCACGATCTTTCCCTTCCGGTCTAAAAGCGCGATCCGCTCCACCCCGTTCAGTTCCTTGACCTTCCGGCAGAAACCTCCCAGGCGCTGGTAAACCTGGCTCTTCTCATCACCCGGGGAAAGGATCAGAAAGGATTCCGGATCGGTTCCCAGGGCCACCGCTCCGGCCACCGAAAGGAGCCGCTGGGAGAACTCCTGATCCAGGCTCAACTTGGTGCGGTAATAAGCGAAAAAGGAAAGCCCCCCAAGCAGTAACCCGATCGGGATCAGGTAAGCCAGAAGCATCTGGTTCCGAATTCGTCCCTTGACCGATGAAATCATATCCTTAAAAAATTGAGGGTTGAAAATTCTTGTGGGGAAAAGAAAATCCCTGGCCCTTCATTAATAAATGATTATAATTACCATTACCGGGAAATTTTATATGATTTTGCACCATATTTCGACAAAAACTTTCTTTTCGGATATTTCCCGGCACCTGCAGATTATGGCACTTTTCTTGCATGTTATTTAATTTTATGAGATTCGTAACCGCGAAAATCTCCTGTTTTCTGCTTCTGGCGTCATTGTTTGCCATCCCGCGTCTGGTTTTCGCCTCCGGACTGGAATCCTTCCGGGCCG
>JAPLJL010000001.1 GCA_026388615.1 Pseudomonadota bacterium
AGCATCCTGACCTTTTTGGTGAGAACGGCGTAGGTAAAAAGCGCGCCGGCTCCAAAAAGGGCCGGAATGCAAACCTCCATATGCCAGTAACCGTGGGTGACGAAAAGGGCGATGGCCAGGCCGGTAATAAAAAGCCCGTAGCCGAGCAGGGTCCGGTCGGTGATTTTGTATTGTTCCCGGATCTTACCGATAAAGCCGTCAATGTCGTTGACCCGGGCCCGGGCGTATTCTTTCCGGTAAAAAATACTGCTGTAGATAATCAGGGCTACCGCCGCCAGGATGCAGACCAACGTCAGATTATGGACGAAATCCATAAAATTCAATCCCGCGTAGGAGCCGATCATGATGTTGGGCGGGTCGCCGATCAAGGTGGCGGTTCCTCCGACGTTGGAAGCCATCACCTCGGGGATCAAAAGAACCAGAGGGGAGACCCTCAGGGCCAGGGCGACCTCGATGGTCACGGGGGTGTAGAGGAGCATTGTGGTCACATTGTCCAGAAAGGCCGAGGTCACGGCCACGAACAGACAGGAGACGGCCGAGAGAATAAAAATGTTCCCGCGGGCGATCCGGAAGGCCTGGTAGGCGCACCACTGGAATACGCCGGTATGCTTCAAAATCCCGACAATGATCATCATGCCCATCAGCAGGAAAATCACGTTCATGTCGATGACGCCGACAGCCCGGGCATAAGAGATGATGTGGTAATCGGGGTTGAGGGTCCCGGCGGTGTAGGTGACGATCAGCATGATCCCGGCCCCCAGGAGGGCGGCGATGGTCCGGTGCAGGAGGTCGAAGGAGATGACCAGGTAAATCAGCAGGAAGATGGCGGTGGCGAGGTAAAAAGCCGGACCCAGGATCCGGGCGATTTCAAAGTTATGGACGGCGAAAAGGCTTTGGTCCTTCGGGGCGAAGTCCTTTTTCCCGAACTCAAGCGCGGCCCGGCGGTAGCTGGTTTTGGCGACCTCGACGCGGATCTGGGCGGTATCGGCGGTCTCCGGCGGAAGCCGGAATTCAATCTGGTAGGTACCGTGGGAGGAGGTCTGGATTTCCTCGGCCTGCTCCAGGCCGGAGGCGATTTTCTGCGGGGCGCCGTTAACGAAAACCCGAAGCCGGGCTTCCCGGACCGGTTCCCGGTGGGTGTCCAGGACCGAGCCGGAGAGATAAAAGGTGATTCCGCCCGGAAACTCCTCCGCGGCCTTCGCCCGGGCGGGACCGGACAGAACGGTTCCCAGCAAGGTGAAGGCGCAAATGATCAGGATGACCGGCTTTTTCATAATTTCTATATAATCTTTGGGTTAATTATCCCGAAAAATTCAATTGGAAGCTATATAAAATATCCATAGGTCGATAATTTACCAGAATTTCTGGATATTATACGAATTTAATTGGGAGGAAACTGAGAATCCGGCAAGCCAAAAGCAGGTTGTTGTAATTTGTTTTGACCTTAATTTGATCGATTGGTTTCTTAACCTTTGAACCTTGAACTTTAAACTTTGAACTT
>JAPLJL010000155.1 GCA_026388615.1 Pseudomonadota bacterium
GGAGGAGCCGCCGCCACTTCCGGCTCAGCCGGGGCGGGAGCAACCTCGGGAGCGGGAGGAGCCGGGGCCGGAACGGCCTCCGGAGCTACCAAAGCCTCCACTGGAACCGGCGGAGCCGGCTCAACCTCAGGAGCAGGAGGAGCCGCCGCCACTTCCGGCTCAGCCGGGGCGGGAGCAACTTCGGGAGCGGGAGGAGCCGGGGCCGGAACGGCCTCCGGAACCACGGGGACAACCTCTGGAACCGGGGCAACTTCTGGGGCGGGCGGGCCGGCCGGCTCCGGCGCGGGGACGGCCGGGGTCGGGGCAACCTCTGGAGCAGGAGAAACCGGGAGATCAGAATCCAAAGGAGGTATTTCTTCCGGCATGGCCGGAGCTTCCGCCGTTTCCGGCGCGGGTGACGCCGTCTCTATCGGAGGAAGAGCAGCAATCTCCGGGGTAATCGGAGGCGCAACCATTTCCGGGATAGTTTCAGGAACGGTTGCCGGAACTGCGGTGGAAACAGGTGGAGCAGATTCTGCCGGAGGAGGAGGCTCCGGAGATTCGGCCAGGGGAACGGGAGGAAGTTCGGAAATTTCGTTCGGGGCCTGCCCCTCAGCTCCCAAAGCCGGTGCTGACTCGAGGGGAAGTATCCCCGCCCCGGAATCGGTCAGCGGCGGAAACTCGGCAACCGCATCTCCCGATGGAGCCGGGGTTGCGGCGGCCGGGGCCGGCGCGGTGTCTTCCTGATGAACAATAGAAACACTTAAGGTGTTCCCCTCTTTCTGAACCTGGTATTTCAATTTCTTGGTCAGAATAATCTCAATCCGCCCCAGATTATCGTTTTCTTCCCCCAGCTGGGTGACTTTAATATCTTTGACAAAATTATCGTTGACCGAAACAGACTTTTTTACATTTTTCAAGTTGGCTTTGGACAAATCAATCATGACCCGGAAGGGCTCTTCCAGCCGATAATCAGTATAAGTAGGATTGCTTTTGGTTTTTATCGTAATATCCGTGGAATCTTTGGCGGATTTGGCATCAATGCTCAGGACCTGGTTCAACCCCGCATCTTTGGCATTCACATAGTTGGGCAGTAAACTCAAAAGCAGGAAAAGCAAGCTTGAGATAAGAATAAGTATGGGAACACGGTTAAATCCATTTCCAAATCTCTTTCTCATGATTTCCCCCTGCACTAAAAATTTTTTACGAAAAACACCATAAGTCATCGTAATCTTTTAAATAATGTATCAAAGCGAGACAAAATGTCAACAAAAACCCTCATTTCATAAAACGGCTTACGTCAATCGGTTGCGCCTTGGCCGACCTGAGTGGTCGTCTCGGGCAGGCTGCTTGTCCCGTCCATCGACTGCGTCCTTCGGTTTTTAAGACCGTATCCGTAAAACTCAACCGAAACAAGCAGCTCAACCGTAACCGAAAAACTTTCCCTCCATCTCGCTTTTTAACAAAACAGATTCTTCTCAGTGGAGCCCCACGGCTAAAGCCGTGGCACCTCCACCAAGCTTACGGCGGGCGGAACCCGCCGAAGCTAACCCTCCTGCGCTAAAGCTTCGGAGGGTTACCCGCCAAAGAGCATTCATCCACGGGTAAACCCGTGGCCTTCTGCGAAGGCGGGTAATCCACCCGCCAGAGAAACAAACCGCGGGGGGGAATATTGGGGCCGGCCTGTTTCCGGTCCCTCGATTCCAGGATCGTTTTTACCTGTTCCGGGCGGAACCTGCCCTTTCCAACCTCAATCAGAGTACCCACCATGTTCCGGACCATGTATTTTAAAAAACCCCCGGCGGCAACCTCGAAAACCAACAGGTTTTTTTTCGTCCAGATTCTGAAATTTTCCAATGACCTGACACTGGTCTTGGCATTGCAATCCGAAGCCCGAAAAGCGGAAAAATCATGCCGCCCCACTAAAAACTGCGCGGCTTCAGTCATCGCCGGGACATCAAGATTGCAAACCAAATGCCAGGAATAGCGAAAGATCCAGGGGGAAGGTTCCATCCGCCGGAAGACAAAATACCGGTAGGTCTTGCTCTTGGCTAGGCCCAGGGAATTAAAATCGGGAGCGGCCGGGTCCAGGGCCAGAACCCGGATCGCCCGGGGGAGCAGGGCGTTCATGGCCTTTTTCAGTTTTTCCGGCGGGATGGGGTTTTCGGTATGGAAATTGGCGACCTGTCCCCAGGCATGGACCCCCGCGTCTGTGCGGCCCGCACCGATCAGCCGGACGGGATGACCGACCACCCCCCGTAAGGTTTCTTGGACGACTTCCTGGATGGTAATTACGTTCGGCTGGAACTGCCAGCCGTGATAGTCGGTCCCGTCATATTGAAGGGTAAAGCGGATATTGTGCGGCAACTTCTTTAATACTCAAACATGATTCCACCAAACCAGGTCTCGGTGGAAAAATCAAAATCGTGTTTTTTATTAAAGTCGTTGATATGGGAATAACGATATTCAAAAATCAGGTAGGTGTTATTGATTCCCCATTCCAGATCCAGGTTGACCCCGCTTTCCGGGCTGAGCCAGTCGAGAAGAAAAGCTCCCCCGAAAGCGTAATGATACCCCGTACGGTACCCGGAAATGGTGGTATCTCCTTCTTTCCGCTCGCGAAAAAGATAGATGTCCAGGCCCGCCCGTCCGAACGGAACCAGGAACTGATTTTTAAAATACATTAGCCGATAAGTGAGATTTAGCCCGATCGGCGCGATCTGGAATTCGATGGATTCCCCGGATGACCGAGCACCAGGATTATTGCCCATCAAGCTTTTTCCGCTGGCCTGGATCCATCCCGCTTCTCCCCCGATGGCCAAGACCCCGTATTTCTGAAGGATCTCCTTTTCCCATTCCGCCCCGGAAAAGAGGGAATTGCCGCCCCCGTAAACATTCCGCCAGGTAATCCCGCCGGCCGCCACCTTATCCGGCCGTAAAGGTCCGAACCGCAGAGAAAAAGATGCCGATTTCTTAGACTCCGCCTGCGCAGAGGCGAAAGGCCAGAAAATCCCGATCCCGGACAGGATGAAAACAATTAGAACCAAAGAGCAAGAAATACCCAGATGATTCCGGTGTAGTTTCATTTTTATTCGATCGTTGATTTTTCCCGGCCGGAATCCCCGGGAGGAGTAATCAGCCGCGCCGCCCAGACTACGGGACCTAAAAGGCTTCGCGTCACCGATTTGAGCATCGGAGACCGCGTCAGGATCCGCGCCACGGGTGGACTGGCCTGATAATAACGGTGGACCCAGAACCGGCCCAGCCGGTTCGGCAATAAAACCCGGTCGCGGAAGCTTCTCAGCTTTTGCACCTGGGGATCGTTCTCTCCCCCGAAGGCGGCGGTGGCAATGAAGCAACCGCCCTTCTCGCTGGAAATATCCCCAAGGCCGTAGGTCTGCACAGGAGTCCCACTGCCTTCATCGGAGTAAGCGCTCTTGGCTGCCTGGGTATCAACGGTCTCGACCGCGACGTAATAAGTAATTCCATTTTCCAACCCGCTCAGAACGTAACTGCTCACATTGCCCGCGTTAACCGGCGATTCCTTGGTGCCGCCGCCGTTGTAATAGCTCGAGAAGGTCGAATCGAAACGGGAAATCGTTCCGTAATAAACATTGTAATGGTCGACGTTACTGTCGGGAGAGGAGGTCCAGCTCAACATTAACCTGGTATCTCCCGCTTCCACCGTCAGGTTGGTGGGAGCCTGGGGGGGATTGTATAAAGTTACGGTTTGCGCGGTGAAATTGGTGTCGGTAGCGTCTGAACTGTTGGTAACGATCACAAAAATCGTAAAGGTATCGTTGACATCGCCGATCTGGTTCGCGGTCAGCGTGGTGGAAACCTGAACGTCCACGGTGACCGTTCCGGTTTGCAGGAGAGTCCCGCTGCCGGAGGTTCCGTTCCCGCCCAATTCCACCCGGTAATCTCCGGATGTGAAGCTGTTGTCGGAGCTGGTAGCCTTCCAGGTAAGGGAAACCTGTTGCGAACTGGTGATTATAGCCGTGGTGGGGTTTACTTCCAGGATTGAAACCGACAGAGAGGCTGAGGCGACGGTCGGCGCTAAGGCCCAAAATAAAACCCCAACAAAAATTCCAGCCGAGTTTTTCTTTCTTTTTAAGGTCGACATTCCCACGATTTCCTGACGGTCATTATCCGTCCCTTCAGCTTTCTTGTCAAACCCGGTTCCGTTCCTTCCGAAGCGTTTTCCGGTTGGTAAACCGCGTTATTTTCCTCGGAAACTCCTTGTCAAACCTCCGGCTTTCTCATTAGAATTGACTACGAAATATAGGAATAGTTCAAAAAAAGTATAATAGGGGCCAAGGATTCAAGGGGACAGAAAATCGCCCATCTGGTTAATTACCTGGTGGAACTTTCTACCCTCTGGTCTTCTTCGCTGGCCGCCTTTTTCCTGAGCCCTGGGCCGCAAAGACGGTTTTCCTTTCAAATCATGTTACGCCAGATTCTTTTCACCGGCATCGAAGCCCTGCCCACGATCGGCACCATCGCCCTTTTCCTGGGGGTGGTGGTAATCATCCAGAGCCTGACCCAGCTCCCTCGCTTCGGAGGGGAGGAATACATGGGGAAAATCCTGGTCTTGGTGATCCTGCGCGAACTGGGACCGCTGATGACCGCTTTTCTCGTGATCGGACGCTCGGGAACGGCTATCTCCACGGAAACCGGAAACATGATCGTCGCCCATGAAATCGAAGCCCTGAAAGTCATGGGCATCGACACCCGCCTGTTCATCGTCGCCCCCCGGATCCTGGGGGTGACCACCGCCGTCATCTGTCTTTCCCTCTATTTCGACCTGATCGCCCTCCTGGGCGGATTCATCGTGGCCAAGCTTATCCTGATTACCTCCTTTTCCTCCTTCGCCCGGATCCTTTTTACCTCGATCACCGGAACCGACCTGATCATTTCCCTGTTAAAAGCCCTTTTATTCGGAAACCTGATCGCCCTGGTTTGTGTCTACCAGGGGTTCTCCGTGCGTATTTCTTCCACCGAGGTCCCCCAGGCCACCACCCGGGCCGTGGTCCAAACCCTGTTCCTGGTCTTTCTGGCCAACAGTCTTCTCACTTTGCTTTTTTACCTGTAAAATTTTTTTATGGACCCGAACCTTCAAATCCAGAATCTGAGTTTCGGTTACCCGGGGAAAAAAATATTTGACTCCCTGACCTTTGCCGCCGAGAAAGGCCATTCCCTTGTCATTCTGGGCGCCAGCGGTTCGGGTAAAACCACTTTGCTCAAGTTGGCCGCCGGGATCATTTTCCCCGTGTCCGGCCAGGTCTTGATCAACGGGATCAACCTCAGCCAGGCCGCCTGGTCCCAGGCCCAAACCGTCTATCGGGAACTGGGCTTTCTCTTCCAGGACACGGCTTTAATCGCAAACATGAATATCTCCGACAATCTGGCCCTGCCCCTCCGTTATCACGGGAGGGGCTCTCCGGACGAGATCGCCCTCCGGGTTCTGGAATTCCTCCGCCAATTCGGCCTTGAAAATTATGCGGAAAGTCTCCCGGCCCAGATCTCGGTTGGCCTGAAAAAACGGGCAGCCCTGGCCCGGGCCCTGATCAACCAACCCCGGCTCCTTTTCCTGGACGACCCTCTGGCCGAGGCGGACCTTCGTTTCCAGGAGATGATCATCCAGATCGCCCGGGCGCAAAAGTCGCAGGGCACCCTTTCCCTGACCACCACTTCCAACTTCTCCGATGCCGTCCGCCTGGCTGATCACGTCATCCTCATTCAACAGGGTAAAATCATTAAAACCGGGAGCCCGGCCGAAGTCGAAACCGCCGCGCTCCAGGCGCTGAAAGAAGGACAGATATGAAATTCAAATTCCGCCACCTGGAAAAGATCGTGGGAGCCTTCATCCTGATCTCCCTCCTGACCGTGCTCGTGGCCGTCATCGCCGTCGGGCGTGCCCAGAACTGGTTTGAAAAAAACTTCTCCTACCGCACGATTTTCACCCAGGCAGCCGGGGTCAGCCCGGGATCAGCGGTGCAGATGATGGGAATCAACATCGGGGAGGTTACCGCGGTCAACCTCAATGCCGAAAACCAGATCGAGGTCAGTTTCAAGGTCAGGGAGAAATATCTCGAAAAGATCCGTTCCGACTCGGTCGCCCGGGTGGCCAGTGCTTCGCTCCTGGGGGGCAAGATACTGGAGATTACCGTAGGGTCCCCTCTTCTCACTCCGGTAGAACCGCTCTCCGTCCTGCCCTCGGAGGAAGGCGGAGGAATCGCGGAGCTCCTGAAAAGCGGGCGGCTGGAATCCATCCTGGCCAAAGTAGATGGGATCATTTTTCACGTGCAGGAACTCAGCACCAGACTGGTGGCCTCCTCCGATCAGCTGAAAATCACCCTGACCAACCTGGCGGTGATCACCGACCGGCTCCGGGAGGGCAAGGGCAGCGCCGGCCGCCTGCTTTCCGAAAAAGAGGATATTTACCAGGAGTTGTTGCGTTCGATCCAGAATACCCGCGAAGCGCTGGAAAACCTGAAAGCCACCTCCGCCGAGATCAGACGCGCTTCCCCGGAGGCCCGCCGGCTGCTCGAGCAGGGGGAAACCAGTCTGATCGAAGCCCAGAAGGTGATCCGGGCGGTGCAAAAAACCTGGCCCCTGAACCGGAATATCCCCTCGACCAAAAACCCGACCCGGATCCAGCTGGATGCCCGGG
>JAPLJL010000414.1 GCA_026388615.1 Pseudomonadota bacterium
GAGAAAGCCAGGGAGATCTTAAGAAAATCCGTTGAAAATGATATCAATGTTTTGAATTCTTGTTATTTTCTCGGCTCCTATTTCATTCCTCCGGTAATATTTAATTCCCTCGGGTGGTTTTACCGAAAAATGATGGGCCGGATTTATTAGCGAGAATCGTCGGCCGATCCCGGGCGGAGGAATTATTGAAGGTGGCGTAAACTTTTTCGGACCCGCTCAGTTCTAATGAAAATATTATACCTTTCCCGGAATGTGGAAATTGAACCGGCGAGCCGGTATCGGATCTACCAGTATCTGCCGTTCCTGACGGAGCGGGGGGTGAAGGTCGAGATCCAGCCGCTGTTCCGGGAATTATATTTTTGGATCCTGAGCCTACCCCGCCCGTTAAAAATCTTTTTTCAGATTCTCTACTGCCCGTATCGTTTCGCGGTGCGGACTTTCCGCCTGCTCGGTATCCAAGACGCCGACCTGGTCGTGATCAAGGACCAGCTTTTTCCTTATCTGCCTTACTCCTGCGAAAAAGTGTTTCTCCGGAAAGCGAAACGCCTCGGGGTTGACCTCGATGACGCCGTATATTTAACCGCGCTTCACGGCCGTAAATTGGGAAAAATCTTGGGTGACTGCCGGTTCGTGGTAGTCGGCAACAAACACCTGGCCGAATACGCGGCCCGGTATAACCGGAAGGTTTATCTGGTTCCCACGGTGGTGGATACCGACCGGATTCGGGCCAGGACCGACTGGAAAATCCGCGATCCTGGAGGAGTGCTCACGATCGGGTGGATCGGCCTGGCCTACAACCTTCATTATCTCCAGGACCTGGAGGAAGCCCTGGCGGAGCTTTCCAAAAAATTCCGGATCGCGCTCAAGGTGGTTTCCTCCCTGGGCGTGAAGATGAGGGGCGTCAGCGTGGTTTGTAAAAAATGGAGCCTGGAGGAGGAAAATGACGATGTGCAAAGTTGTGATCTCGGGATCATGCCGCTCCGGGATGAGGAATGGTCCCGGGGCAAGTGCGGCCTGAAGCTGATCCAGTATATGGCGGCGGGGGTGCCGGTGGTGGCCTCTCCTGTCGGGGTAAACTCCGAGATCGTCCGCGATGGCGAAAACGGTTTCTGGGCCCGGAACCCGGAGGAATGGGTGGAGAAATTGGCGATTCTTTGCCAGAATGAAGAATTGAGGAGAGATTTCGGGATGAAGGGAAGGGAGACGGTAGAAAAGTCCTTTTCGCTTTCAGCCTGGGCGCCGAAGCTCTATGAGATTTATAAATCTGTTGTGAATACTCAGGTTCAGGGTTCAAAGTAGAAAGCTCAAAGTTCAAAGGTCAAAGCTCAAAGGTAATAAAAAGGCAGACGAAATAAGGCAGGAAGCAAAGAAGAAATGTAGTTGCCCGATTTATCGGGCGGGGAATTATGAAAATCATTTCTTTTTGTCTTACGTCTTATTTATCCCGTGCTCTATCGAGGGACGTCTCACGTTTTGCATTAAACTTTTCAACCGTGAACTGTGAACTTGGAACCGTGAACCTAACAACCTGAGCAGAGTTTAAACATGATTCTAAAAGATATGCTGATCGCCTTTTTCGTCCTGACTTTTCTGCTGGGATTTGCCTTCAGCTATTACCTGACCCCGCGGTTTATGGGCCTGGCTTCCCAATTCGGGCTGGTGGATCGCCCGGATGGACGCTTGAAATTCCAGAAGGAGCCGGTGCCCTACCTGGGGGGGCTCGCGGTTTTTTTCGCTTTCCTTCTGACCCTGGCCATCACCTACGAATTCAGCCCGGAGGTTACGGGCATCCTCCTGGCTGGGACGGTGATCGTGATCCTGGGACTGCTGGATGATTTTGGGGCGCTCACGCCCTGGCAAAAATTGCTAGGCCAGGTGGTGGCGACGGCGGTTCTAATTAAGTCAGGGATTTATATCAAACTGACCATCATTCCGATTTACCTGGCTATTCCTTTAACCTTTCTCTGGATGATCGCGATCATCAATGCGGTCAACATCATCGATATCATGGACGGCCTTTCCCCGGGGACGGCCCTGATCGCGTGCCTGACCCTGTTTGCCGTGGCGCTCTTGAACGACCGCTTGCCGGTGGCGATCATGACCCTGGCCCTGGCCGGGAGCCTAGCGGGGTTCCTGCCCTTCAATTT
>JAPLJL010000364.1 GCA_026388615.1 Pseudomonadota bacterium
GGAGTTTTTACGATCATTGTCTTCGCGATGATGAAGGTGTGAGGGAAGTGGCGGAATATATTTTGAACAATCCGGTCAGGGCGGGGTTGGCGGGGGATTGGAGGGCTTATCCGTATGCCGGTTCTTTGGTGTGGGAGCTTCGATGAAATATTGGGAGGGGACAAGCCCCTCCCCTACGGGAGAACGGAATAAATTGTAGTGCGACCCTTTAGGGTCGCTTTTTGTTTTTGGTTTAAACCCGAAAAATACAGTTATTATTTGCAGAAGTTTCGTAGTTGCCCGATTTACTTGTCCTGACGCAGGAAGAATCGGGCATACTTATGGACTCCATCAGCTTGCTGATGCGCTCCCGCCGATCCCGCCCAGAGACGGGACACGTCCCTCCTTTGTCGGGATAAATGAATCGGCAGACTACAAAAAAATCCACCCGCGAATTTATTGAATGAGGTTTTGAATCAGCTCGCTCAGGTCTGGAAGCTGATCGAGATTTGAAACCAGCTCCAGGGCGCGGTTGACCCTGGCTTCGCCTAAAACCGGGGTTCCCTCCCGGATGAATTTTTCCCGGATCAGTTTTTCGGTTTCTTCGGTCGGCCTTCCGGCCGCCCCGTAAGGAATGTCCTGCGTGGCGGTATAAATCTTTCCGTTCTTCATCCGGATCTCCACCCGACCGCTGAAATGCACCTCGAGCTTTTCCAGGTGAAAATCGGCCAAGTCGAAATTTCCCCCGGCCAGAGTTTTAAGATCAGGCAGGGGTTCGAGCGAGAGCAGACTGTTCAGTTGGGCCCGCGCGACCCGGGGATCGTTCACAGTGCGGACGCGCTTGGCCAGTTCCCAGATTTTCGGATCGCGCGCTCTTTCCAGGGTGAGCTGGCG
Source organism: Pseudomonadota bacterium (assembly GCA_026388615.1). Classification (GTDB taxonomy): domain Bacteria; phylum Desulfobacterota; class JAPLJL01; order JAPLJL01; family JAPLJL01; genus JAPLJL01. Next base: position 874 of record JAPLJL010000364.1, read on the forward strand.
GGGGGTGAGCTCCCCATCGATAAGAAAGGCCGCCACGTTGTAGGGCAGGTTGAAATTGAGAACGATGGTGGCCTGGTTCCGCTCGATTTTTTCCGGGCTGGTGAACGGGGAGGAAAGCTCGTCCATCAGGAAGGAGGTGATGCCTCCCGAGACCACCACCTCTTCGACCAGGTCAGGCTTGATCTCCCCGGGGTGCTGCTTCAGGATTTGCTCGACGCAATCCGCCACCGGGTCGACGTAGGCGCAGGCGGGATAAACCTTGAGGCAGAGGGTGTCGGTGACCCAGGCCTTTCCTAGGCCGCTGATCATCGCCGGGGTGGGAATGTCGGCGAAGCAGTTGATGAAACCGATGGGGTGCTCGAGGATCTCGGGCGAACCGGTGAACCCGGAGCGGGCCAGCTCCGCGCCCAAAACGCCAATGGTAGCAGGGAGACCGGCGGTGAGCAGTTTGGTGTGCGGCCCCATGAACCCGGGCCAGATGGTGAAAGTGGACTGGTAAAAGGCCGTCCCCAGAGCGTTGGTCGTTTCTTCCGGACTGAGGCCGAAGGCCCGGGAAGCGGCCGCGGCGCCCCCCCCCAGGTGAACGAAGGACCAGGCCTGTCCATTCTGGGGACCGAGGGCGACCGAGGCCCCGATCCGGCCGGCCACCTCGTTGACGATGACCTGGAGGAGGAGAAGGTGCCGGCCGCTGAGCTTGAGCTTTTCCGAGAAAGCCAGGGCCAGCGGAACCGCCGAGACCCCGGTGTGGGCGGCCAGGAGATAGTCGTCGTAGTCCAGGGCGATGGAGGCCCCGGAATTATAGAGGATTGCCCCCCGCAGGCTGGTTTTATTCCCAGGGGGAAGCAGGGTGCAGTCGGCGCCCTCGTTCCAGCCCTCGACGGTTTTCAGGAGGGCCTTAACCCCGGGGGTCCGGGAACCGGCGCAGGCGGAGGCCCAGATGGAGAGGAACTGGAGCTTGGCTTTCCGGATGACCCGGGCCGGGATGTCTTCGAAGCGGACTTGGGAGATCCATTCCGCGAGGTACCGGGTTTTATCTTCGCGCTTGCTCATAATCATTGGCTCCTGGGATTTAATGTTCTTTTGTAGTTCGCCGATTTATCGGCTTTTTTCCTATGCCCAATCCCTCTGAAGTCGGGACAAGTAAATTGGGCAACTACATTGTTATTTAATCTATCTTTCGCTCTCGGCTCAGGAAATAACTTAAAAGGCAGAAACGGTTCCAGGCGGTCCGCTGGTTGCGGAACCGCACCCGGCCGGCGAAGAATTCTGAGAGCAGGGTGCTCCGGCCGGAGAGAATCTCATCCCAGGTCCCGGGGTCGGCCCGGACGGTCAGGTCCAGGCCGTAGTCGAAGCCGGGTTGGAGCCGGATCTCGCCGGATTCCAGAAAATTTACGGTGACCGGATCGAAATGGCCGGGCCTATTCTCGAGGAGGAGATTGAAACTGGGGGAAAGCGGGATAGGAAGGGCGGAAACCCAGCTTCCGGATTCGCTCCCGGTCAGCAGATCGAGTATTCTTTTAGAAATGTTTTTCATTCGATTCTGTTCTTTTCCGTTATATCGCGTCATCCGAAAAAAGGCCAGTCACTGGAAAAAAAGTCCGCGGCCAGGATTCTTTTGACAAATGCCCCGGAAAGGTATGAAATAAAAAACAATTAATTCATCATCCGGGGACGCAAAAAGTGAGATTTATCCTAAAACTGGTTTTCAGCAATATCTTTGTCGCGGTTTTCGCTCTTTTCCTGGCTTTCTTCCGCCAGGTTTCCCAGCCGAACGCCGAGGTCATGCCGGTGAACCTGACCGTGTGGTCTATCATGATCCTCCTGGCCTTCCTAGTAATCTTCCTGACTTTTATTTTTACCGCCGGTATCAAGATGGTAAAAAACACGGCGGAGTTCATGATCCTTTACGAAAAGGACCCGGATAAATTGAAAGATTTTGATCCCGGGAAACAGGCCAGGGTGGGGGTGGAGATCCTGAACTGGCCTTATTCCGCCGCCTTTATTGCCGGCATCCTGGGGCTGATCGGTTCTGCCGGCGGACTGATCATCCCTTCGGTTATGGGTTTTACCAACCTGTCCTTATCGCTTTATGCTTCGCTGGCGATCGATTATCTGGTGGTGACCCTGATGACCGCCGTGCTGATTTTCTTTTTCAACACCCACTTTGCCACCCAGATGCTCGCCCGGCTGGATGAGGCGGGTTTTCCTCGTCCGGATTATCACGACTCCGCGATCCGCCGTTTGGGAATCAGGTCGAAGTTCAGCTTCACGATTATTTTTATTATTTTTCTGGTTCTGTATTTCTTCAGCACCGATGTGCTCCGCCGGCTGGATTGGCTGGCCACCCAGGGAAAAATACCCGATGAAATCCTGAAACCGGTCAGCGTGGGGGTGCTGGAAAGCACCTTGCTTGTGGGGATATACGCCACGATCATGATCCTGCTTTCCACCCGGGCGCTCACCAACAGCATCTCCCGCCTGGACCAGGGGGTCAGGAAAATCTCGAAAGGGTCCCTGGAATGGAATCCCCTGCTCCAGCCGAGCTCCGCGGATGAAATCGGGGCCATTACCGACGCGGTCGATCGGATGCGGTCCACCCTTTCCCAGAAATTGGAACAGATCACCGAGCAAGCCAGCCGGCTGGAGGCAATCCTCTTCACCATCCGGGAGATCATTCCCCTCCTGGCCAGCTTGACCGAGGAAATGATGAGGATTTCCCATAAGCAGGAGGCCGGGGCCGCCCAGCAGTTTGAATCGATCCGAGGGGTGCAGGCCGGGGTGGAGGACCTTTCGGTCGTGGCCCGGGAGATCACCGAAGGCTCGACCCAGGTAATGGAGCGGGCCGAGGCCGCCCTCCGGGAAGGGGAAGAGGGAACGACCACCATCGATTTTTTCAAGAGGAGCATCGAAAATTTCGCGGAGAGAGCCACCGAGGTGGGGGAACGGATTCAAACCCTGACCCTGGTCGGCGACGAAGTGGAAAGAATCCTGAAACTGATCGAGGGGATCGCCAACAAGAGCGATGTCCTGGCCCTGAACGCGGCCCTGGAAGGGGCCAAGGCCGGGGAGGCCGGCAAGGGTTTTATGCTGATCGCTGACAACATGCGGAGACTGGCCGAGCTGATCGTCAAGGAGGCGGACCAGATCCGGCCCATCCTCCGGCAGATTGAAACCAGCACCCGGGAGATCATGGGCGCGATCGACAGCAACCTGGCCGAAACCCGGATCGGATCGGAATTGATGGTCCAGGCCCACGGTTCGTTTAAAAATATTTACCAGTCGGTCCAGAAGGCTAACGATACGGTTTACGGGATTCTTCAGGGTACCAGACAGCAGGAGACCCTGACCCAGAAGATAATCGAGCACGCGACCAGGGTGGCCGAGATCGCCAGGGAAGGGTCCGCGCTCGGCAAGGTTTCCACCCAGACCGCCGAGCGGCTGGTCGAAATCAGCAATCGTTTGAAGTCGCTTTTGGCTTCCGGGGCTCAGCCCGGCCCGGGCGTTCCCGGAAAATAAGGAACTTAATTCTCCTGCCACCGCAAGGTGACCTCCGGCAGGGATAGATCTATATCTTCCTCCAGCAGGTCCCGGTATTCCCCCGGTTTTTTCAGATAAAGTCAGATAAAGATTGAAGAAGCCTGCTGCGGCGGTTTTTCAAATCCACCCGGGATTCGATCAGAATCTTTCCTCACCCTTCTTTGAAAAAGAGGGGTGAGGAATTCCCCCTTTATCGAATGGGGGCGGAGGGGGGATTTACAAAGAAGGGTAATGTATCTTGATTATATTTTCAGTTAACAACTACGGGAAAATGAGGGATAATCTCAATATCAGATTTGATCTCAGATTTGCGAAAGGAGGATTGAAAATGAACGAATGGAGCAAAATCAGCCTGGCGGTCCTGGCCACCGGTTTATTGGCTTTCGGATGCGCGGCTACGCTCGCGGTGGAAAAGATGGCGGCCCGGCCGGGCCAGTACCCGGATACGATCCGGGTGGGACAGACCCTCGAGTTTCAAGCGGTGGCCCTGGCTCCGAGCGGGTCGGAGGTGGAAAGTCCCGCCCCGGCCAATCTCCCCAACTGGTCGGTGGATAATCCCGAGAACTGCCGGGTCACGCCCCACGAGGGAATGAAGGTGACCCTGAAAGGGGTGGCGGCGGGTCCCTGCGAACTTACCCTCCGGGCCAAGGTCAGGGTGGGGCTGAACACCGTGATTGTCTGGAGCGGGAAGATCGTGGAATAACCGAGCTTATTTGCTGACCGGGTGATTAATATTTTTTTCTTTGGCAGGCTTCTTCCTCTTACGGAATGATCAGGTCAATCGGTTACGGTTGCGCGGCTCGTCTCGGTTAGGTTATATGGTTACGGTTTAAATAAAATCGCCGAACGTTGCCCGTTACCCGGGACTAGCGGCGCAGGACCGATCAACACAACCCTTTTAATATAAATTCGTCGTAAATATTTTTCCGAAAAAAATCCCGGCTCGGGTTTCCCTGAGCCGGGATTTGAGTTTGGATCGTATAACAGTTTGGTTTAGTACATATCGCCGTAGCCGCCGCCGGGGGGCATTCCGCCCGGCATGCCGCCTCCGCCTTTTCCGGACTTATCTTCCGGTTTCTCGGCGATCATGCAGTTGGTCATGAGCATCAGGGTGGCGACGCTGGCCGCGTTCTGGAGGGCGAAGCGGGCGACCTTGGTCGGGTCGAGAATCCCTTCCGCCATCATATCCTTCACGTATTCCATCTTGGCAGCGTCAAAACCGTAGTTGCCCGTTCCCTTCTTGACCTGGTCGACGACGATCGAGCCTTCGATCCCGGCGTTGTTGGCAATCCAGCGGCAGGGGTCTTCCAGGGCCTTCTTAATGATGTTGACCCCGAACTTCTGGTCACCCTCGACCTTGAGTTTATCCAGGGCCGGGATGCAGCGGATATAGGCCACGCCTCCGCCGGGGATAATGCCTTCCTCGACGGCCGCACGGGTTGCGTTCAGGGCGTCCTCCACCCGGGCCTTCTTCTCCTTCATCTCGGCTTCGGTGGCCGCGCCCACGTTAATGACCGCGACACCGCCCACCATCTTGGCCAGGCGCTCCTGGAGCTTTTCCTTGTCATAATCCGAGGTGGTTTCCTCAATCTGGGCACGAATCTGCTTGATTCTCCCCTCGATATCTTCCTTCTTCCCGGCGCCGTCCACGAGAGTGGTGTTCTCTTTGTCGATCACCACCCGCTTGGCCCGGCCCAGGTCCTCGATCAGGATGTTCTCCAGCTTGATCCCGAGCTCTTCTGCGATTACCTTGCCCCCGGTCAGGACCGAGATGTCTTTCAGCATTTCCTTCCGGCGGTCGCCGAATCCCGGGGCCTTGACCGCGCAGGCCGTGAGGGTGCCGCGGAGCTTGTTCACCACCAGGGTGGCGAGGGCTTCGCCGTCCACTTCCTCGGCGAGGATCAGCAGGGGCTTGCCGGCCCGGGCGACCTTCTCCAGGAGGGGGAGGAGCTCTTTCATGTTACTGATCTTTTTCTCGTTGAGCAGAATGTAGGGATCTTCGAGGACGCACTCCATCCTCTCGGCGTCGGTGACGAAGTAGGGCGAGAGATAGCCGCGGTCGAACTGCATGCCCTCGACCACGTCCAGGGTCGTCTGCATGGCCTTGGCTTCCTCAACGGTGATCACGCCTTCCTTGCCGACTTTCTCCATGGCTTCGGCGATGATCTTGCCGATGGTATCGTCGTTATTGGCGGAGATGGTGCCGACCTGGGCGATTTCCTTCTTGTCCCGGGTGGGCTTGGAGAGCTTCTTCAGCTCCTCGGTGACTACTTCCACGGCCCGGTCCACGCCCCGCTTCAGATCGATCGGGTTGGACCCGGCGGCCACCAGCTTGGCGCCTTCGCGGTAAATGGCTTCGGCGAGTACGGTGGCGGTGGTGGTGCCGTCGCCCGCGGTGTCGCTGGTCTTGCTCGCAACCTCGCGGAGCAGCTGGGCACCCATGTTTTCAAACTTGTCTTCCAGCTCGACTTCTTTGGCCACGGTAACCCCGTCCTTGGTGCAGGTGGGGGCGCCGAAGGTTTTTTCCAGCAGGACGTTCCGGCCCCGGGGACCGAGGGTGGAGCGGACAGCCTGGGTCAGGATTTCCACCCCGCGCATCAGACCGGCCTGGGCCTGCGTGTCAAATCTTACTAATTTCGATGACATTATTTCCTCCTTTCACTTCGTAATCCGGAGCTCAAGGCTCGGACTATTTTTCGATAATTCCCAGAATTTCTTCCTCGGTGATGACCAAGTGGTCGTCACCTTCGATTTTGATCTCGGTTCCGGAGTACTTGGCGAACAGAATCTTGTCTCCGACCTTGACCACCAGGGGGATGACCTTGCCTTCTTCATTGAGCTTTCCGGTCCCGATCGCCACCACCAGACCCTCCATGGGTTTCTCCTTGGCGCTGTCCGGGATGATGATTCCGCCCTTGCTCTTTTCCTCCTCCGCCAGCCGTTTTACCAGAATCTTGTCTCTCAGGGGCCGTATTTTCATATTTGTGCCTCCTTTCTAAAATTAGTGCCCCAAAATCAATAAATATTTCTTCCTGTTAGAACTCTCTGTAGGGGATTGCCAACGAACGCAACTAACTTAATCATGCCTTCCAGCTTTGTCAAGGGCGGAAGTTGTAACTAGCTGAATAATATATGTTTATTTATAAATAATAAGACCCGGGAGCTCCGGATCCCGAATAAATACAAAAAGGCCTGGGAGAGTATCCCAGGCCTTTTTTGTTGGGTAGGGAGTTCATTTATCCCGGCTCCGGGAAGATTGGCACCCGAATTGGGCCCGAATCCCGGGACCAGGAGCTTGGTGGGCGGTTAGTGAATCCCTACCTTAAAACCTCGATTCCATACATCCCCGAGGGAACCAGGACCCGGTCTCCCGATAAAACCGGTGACGGGTTCCAGTTGGTCGAGGGATGGATATGTTCAAATTCAAATCGGGAATCCTTGACCCGGTAAATCAGGTCCAGGTAAGCGTACATTTCATCTTCCGAAGAGCTCCAGGACCCCTGCGAAATCGCGAGTTCCCGGATCCGTTTGGGATTAACGAAAGGACCGAGCGAAAGGAAGGCGTGCCCGCCGGCAAATCCATTCAGGCTGTAGCCGGCTTCGAAGGCGGGAAGCGCGATGGAATCGGCGATTTGCAGGTCGGTGATGTCGTCGGTTTTAATCAGGGAAAGTTTCTGCTCGGGGGCCGACCCGCCGGAGTCTTCCACGTACCAGTAATAATAAGGAACTCCCGAAAGCAGCAGGGCCTGAGTGTCGTTGAAGGAGACCGCCGGATAGCCGGAAAGCGCGATCTCATCCCCGGCCTGGAATCCCTGCGCGTTGTAACGGCAGGCTCCCAGGAAATAATCGGGTTGTTGATAGTAGGACAAGCCGTCCTGGGTTGACGATAAATTGACCTGGGTTTTCTGGTAGAAAAGTTTTTCCTCGTTCTCCGAGACATAAAGCAGTTCGCCCGGGATATTGACCAGGAGAAGGGAAGGATGCTCCGGATCGGCGAGATCCAGGCGGCCGGCGTAGTAAACAGTGGTTATGGTTTCCGGGTAGGAATAATAATAACTCTGGGGCTCGATGGTTTCGGAAGCCGTCAGGTAAAGATGCTGGCCGCGCACGAGGGGGGTCGCAGCGGAGCTGGAATATAAATAGGAATAGTAGCCCGAGCTGATGGAGGCATTCTGAATTTCAATGAACTTGGCGGGCGCGATTGTCCCCGCCTCCGCGGCCTCCAGGACCAGGACGCCTTCCTTATAATACCAGTCCGGCTCGGCCGCGTTGACGATGGTCACGTCGCCGCCGTAGTAGCTCTCGCGGTAGACCGAACCGTAGAGGCCGAGCTGGGAGCCGCTGAGGGAGATCAGGGTCTGGGGGGAAAAGTAAATATTGGAAGGAAAAGCGAAGCAACCGGTCACCTGAGGCTGGCCGTTTTCCGGAATCCGCAGGCGGTGAATCTCGGCCTGGGATGGATGGTCTGCATCGACCGCTTCGGTTTCCCTGATAATATATAGATTTTCCGCGTCTCCCAGAATGCTGACCGCGCTTCCGGAGATTTTCACCCGGGCGGTGGGCTTAAGTCCGGAATCGTCGAGCTTAACCACTTCCCACCAGTTGTTTTCGTCCTCCACCAGGGCGAATTTCCCGGCCGGGACGATTGTCTTCGCCGACCGGAGCAGGCGGAGGAGGGAAAGGGTCTCGGGATGGTCGCGGTCGTTGATGTCGGCAATCTGGACCGCGCTCTGGGAAAGGATGAAGGCATGGTTGTCGGCCAGGAAGGGGCGTTCCACCGTCCCGATATGGGCCAGGGACCCGCGCTCTTTCAGTTGATCCCGGAGGAGATCAATCAGGGTGACCTGGTCCTCCATCCGGTAACCCCACCACCCGAAACCCTGGTAATCCGACCAGGGGAGCATGATCAGGTTCTGGTCGGGAATCACCTTGAAAGCCTTGTAATCGGCATAACCGTAGGAGGTGGAATAATCGCTTCCCACCGTGACTTTATCCAGAAGCCGGGGGTTGGTGGGGTCTTCCACGGAGAAAAGGGAGACCGAGGCCCTTCTTCCTCCGCCCTCGTCATCCACCCCGAGTGCGACCAGGCGGTCACCCAGGGGTTCGATGTACTGGGACCAGCCGGGAACGATGAGCTCCCCCACGACCATGGGGTTTTCCGGGTTGGAAAGATCCAGGATCCAGAGCGGATCCTTCCGCTCGTAGGTAACGACATAAGCCCGGTTTCCGTCGAAACGGGTGGCGAAGAGGGACTCAAAGGTGCCGATGGATTTGGTGGAAAGCAGGTTGGGCAGGTCGGGATGGGAGACGTCAAAAATATACAAATTATTACTTCCGTTCCAGTCCCCGGCGATTACCCGGAAAGTCTGTTCATAAAGATCCATCTTGAAACGGTCGGCGACGTGTCCGGAGATGCTCAGGATTCCCCGGGCGGCGATCAGGCCTCCGGGGTCGGAAACGTCGAGGCAGTGGATCTCGGTGTTTTCCGAGTATTCATACCCGCCGGCGACACTGACGGGGATGGAGATATAAAGGTATTGCGGGCTCACGTAAAGATGGGTGTAAGCCAGAAGGCTCCAGTCCCAGTTGGCGGGAAA
>JAPLJL010000084.1 GCA_026388615.1 Pseudomonadota bacterium
TGGCCTTTATAATCTTTACCATCTCCTGCGGCTTCTCGAGTGACTCCAAGGAATAGCCGATCGTCCGGCTCTCCCCCTCCCGCGCCTCAAAATCCTGGCGGTAACCCTGGTAACCGGCCAGCGACAACTCCAGCCGGTGCGTCCCCGCCGGGACCATCACCTCCCGCGGCGCGGTCCCGATGTTTTTTCCATCCATTAATATCTGCGCCCCATCCGGCGCGCCCTGGATCCTGAGCGTCGCCAACTGCTTTAAACGCGCCTCCACCGAGTTCAACCCCGACTTCACCGAGACCGCCATCTCCTGCGGGACATACCCTTCCTTCTTCAGCAGGAGTCGATGGTCACCGGGCTTGATGTCCTTCAACTCCGTCGGGCTTACCCCCGCCTTGCTCCCGTCCAGATAAACCTCCACCTCCTCCGGGTCCGAACCGACTTCGAGGCTCCCCAAAACCGGGACGATCTTCACCGGCTTGGGCGGCACCTGCTTGGGCAGGGCCACCACGCCCCCAACTGCTTCTGCCAAAGACGCCGAAACCTTGTCAATCGAGCCGATCAACTGGTCAATCTCGCAGCCCGGGCAGCGGTCCGACGCCATCTTCTCGATCTCCCCCGTCTCCACTCTGGTCATCTGGACGCTGATGATGTAGGTCTTCCCCAGCAGGGTCACATTCCCCGTCACCATCTCCTCCACTCCCAAAAGCTGGCCGACCTTGACCGCGCATTCCTTCGAGGTGCAATCGGAAAGCTGGAAACCCTGCTCTTTCATGATCCGTTCCATGTTGTTCCGATCCACCACCCGGAAACGGCCCGTCTTCCAGAGCTGCTCCCGAAGAATATCTGAAAGCGAAACCTTGACTTCCTGGGGAATGCCCGAGGAAAGGTCCAGATCCAGAACCGCCAGGAATACCTTTTTAGGCTGATTGGAAGGGGCTTCACCCTGCGCCCAAATCAGATCCGGCCTCAGGATGGAGAAAAGGAAGGCAATGATTATCAGGGTAGAAATGAGTTTGGGTTTTTTCATGGATTTGCTGGGAACTATTGTATGGAAATTATTATTAATAATAAAGAGAAAATTCACTCTTAATCATTCTGCAGCAGCAGCGTTTGCCTTGAGGCGGGAACAAGCCCCTCCCCTGTTTTCCGACTTAGGACTTAGGACTGAAGGCTATTTAAAATAGTTGACGGCGTTTTGGAAGATCCGGAACCCGTCGCCTTCTTCCGGGAGCTTTTTGCCCTGGCGGGAAAGCAGCTCTTTTTCCCTCTCCCAGTTGGGGTGGGAGGTGAAGTTAAGAAAGCGCTCGGGGTGGGGCATCATCCCGAAAATCCTGCCCGTCGGGTCGCAGATCCCGGCGATGTCCAGGACCGAGCCGTTGGGGTTCTCCGGAAAATTGCCCCGGGCCGGTTTGCCCCGGGAGTCGACATACTGGAAGGCGATCTGGTCATTTTTCTTCAGGCCGGAAAGCTCTTTCTCCTCCGCGAAAAATCTTCCTTCCCCGTGCGCGATCGGGAGATAAATCCTTTCAATCCCGGTGGTGAAAACGCATTTGTCGCTCCGGCCGGACAGCCAGACCCAGCGGTCCTCGTATTTTCCGGAGAGGTTGAAGGTAAGCGTGACAGTCTGGGTGAGTTCCGGAGTGGGCCGGGGCAAAAGCCCGGATTTGACCAGGACCTGGAAACCGTTGCAGATCCCGATCACCAGGCGATCCCCGGAAACAAAGCCCAGGATCTCATCGCGGAGACTGGCCCGGATCTTGTTGGCCAGGACCTTGCCCGATCCGAGATCGTCCCCGTAGGAAAACCCGCCCGGGA
>JAPLJL010000265.1 GCA_026388615.1 Pseudomonadota bacterium
GATGGCCGAAGACCTGACCGAGTATTACCGCGAACTGGGGGTGAAGGTGCGCTACCTCCACTCCGAGATCCAGACCTTCGAGCGGAGCGAGATCCTCCGGGACCTCCGCCTGGGCCAGTTCGACGTTTTGATCGGGATCAATCTCCTCCGGGAGGGGCTGGATCTCCCCGAGGTCTCCCTGGTGGCCATCCTCGACGCCGACAAGGAAGGATTCCTGCGGTCGGCGCGCTCGCTGATCCAGACCTTCGGGCGGACCGCCCGCAATTTGAACGGCCGGGTAATCCTTTACGCCGACAAGGTGACCGGCTCGATGGAGACCGCCATCCGGGAAACCGAGCGGAGGCGGAAAATCCAGGAGGAATACAACCGCCGGGAGGGGCTCACCCCCGAAACCATTCAAAAATCCATCACCGACATCCGCCACTCGATCTACGAGGCGGATTATTTTACCGTCCCCCTGGACGCCGCCGAAACCGCGGGGGGATTCAACGTTTCCGAGCTCCGGGCCGAGCTCCGGAGGGAGATGGTGGCGGCCGCCGAGCGCCTGGATTTCGAGCGGGCGGCCGAGCTCCGGGACCGGCTCAAGGAACTCGAGTCCCGCGCTTCCCTGAAAACCGTTCGGGCCTCCCGGAAAAAGACCCCCTATAAACCGCCCCGCCGTCCAGGCCGTAAAAAATCCTGAATCCAGCCCGCATTTCGAAGTTTTAAGAACGGTAGCCGCAACCTTTAGGTTGCGACAAATACTAAAAATCTTGATTAAATAAAAACGCAGGCTCAAGCCTGCGGCTATCTTTAAATGGACTGTTTTGAACTCGGGATTTTGCGATTATAATTTTGGTGGACACAAATAATTGGAACGATGGACGAAAAAGAGACCCCAAAACCCGAAACCGAACCCAAACGGGAGTGCCAGGAAAATCCCAAGTCCGTCAGCTTCGCGAACGAGAAGGGCGAGATTGACGCCTGGGACGACTACTGGGAGGACATGCTCCGGATCTCGCGCGGCCCCCGGGGCTGGAACATCGGCTGTGCCTGAGGATAATCCCCTTCCCGCCGGCGGCGGGAGCGGCCTGAAACCAGAAAAATGCGATTGAATCTATTCCTTCGTCCTTCGCAGTTGGATTTTTTTGTAGTCTGCCGATTCATCGGCGGTTTTTAAAAACGCCCGATAAATCGGGCAACTACAAAGCATCAGGGAATAACAACTGCATTTTCCGGGTTAAAATACTCCGCAATATCTCGAAGAGATCATTGTCTTTATGCAGAGAATATCGATCAGCCTATCCAGCTCGGAAAACCTTCATTTCTATATCTTTGATCGGTTGATAGTGCCTCTGATTCCCGGTAAGCAAGGTCTGATGGTTCTCCACCGCCGTGGCCGCCACCAGTGCATCCGCCACCCCCATCTTGGATTTTAACCCGTATTCCTCCAGGTAGATCGAAGCCCGGTGCCCGATATTTTCGGTCAGTGGTAAAATCCGAAAAGAAAAATCCCCGAGAAATTCCTTGATCGCTTTGGTTTCATTCTTGTCCCGTGAACCCCGAAGCAATTCCATGTAATTGATGATGGAGATGGAGCGATCATCCGACGCGGCGATTGTCTCCGCGGCTTTTTCGCTCCCCCGGAGAAACCAGATCAGAACATCGGTATCAAACAACATGGAAGCGATCCTTTCTCAGCCTGCGCACCGCCTTCTCCACCTCCCGCATTTCCCCGTGATCTTTCCAGAGTCCGAAGGCGGGATGGCCGGTGATGGATTTTTCCCCTTCCCTCTTCCCTCCCGCCGGATGAATCACACCCTTTTCCCGCCCGCGATAGTAAATGGTCACCTTTTCGTTGCGGTTTAAGGCCGAGATCACGTCTTTCATTCGCCTCCTCAAATCGAGCACGGTTGCCTTCATAATTCTCTCCTTTATAGTGTTCACTTAAAGTGAACACTTAAGCTGAAGTATTGTCAAGGAATTATAATTAGGGTTGATCCCAGGGAAGGTTTGAATTAGATATATAGGAAATTTTATCGGAGTCGCAGCCATGAAAACCGAACTAAAACTATTTACCCGGCCCTTCGTTTTAATGTCTCTCGCCCAGCTTTTTACCGTTTCCAGCTTCGGGATGTTCTTCCTCTTTCCCCTCTTCATCACCGGCCACGGGGGCGGGAAGTCCGACATTGGGATCATCATGGGCACCTTCTCCCTGGCCGCCGTTTTCTGCCGGCCCTGGATCTCCGCCCTGGTGGACCGGATCGGCCGGAAGAAAAGCTTCTCGCTCGGCTGCCTGCTCCTGATTACCGCCCCCCTCACTTACAACTTTTTTCACGGTCCTCTTTCCGGATTTTATCTCCCGCTCCTCCTCGTCCGGATCTTCCACGGAATCGGGCTGGCCTTCTGCTTCACCGCCGCTTTCACCTATGCCGCCGACATCATCCCCGCGGAGCGCCTGAACGAGGGGATCGGGATCTTCGGGATCACCGGGCTTACCGGGCTGGCCGTCGGTCCCATCATCGGCGAGCAGATCCTCCGGCATTATGATTTCCCGGCGCTTTTCGCCGCGGCCGCGGGCATCTCCGCCGTCGGCCTCCTCCTGCCCCTTTCCCTGCCCGAACCGTACCGGCCGGTTTCATCCGAAGTCACCCCTTCCTTCTTCCAGGTCTTTATCCGGAAACGCACCCTGGCCGTGGCGGTCCTGTCCCTGCTTTTCGGGTTCGGCCTTTCCACTTCGGGAAATTTCGTCGCCCCCTTCGCCCAGGAGGAAAAACTTTCCCTGGTCTCCCTTTACTTTATCGCTTATTCCCTGGCCGCCATCCTGACCCGGATTTTCGGGGGCCGGATCGCGGACCGGATCGGCGAGGAAAAAATAATTCCCCCGGCCCTGGTCCTGACCGCCGCGGGCCTCCTGACCCTGACCTTACCCGGGAGCAATACAACTCTGCTGCTCGCCGGATTTCTGGCGGGAACCGGCCACGGATTTCTCTACCCCCTCCTCTCCGCGCTGGCGCTCCGGAACGAGCCGGAAAATATCCGGGGCAAGATCTCCGGGGCTTTTACCGGGAGCATTGATGCGGGGGTTTTTCTGGGTTCCGCCACGCTCGGCTACGTGGGGGAGTGGGCCGGGTTCCGGGCCATTTTCTTTCTCGGAGGCCTGGCCCTTTTCCTCGGCCTGGCCTACTTCAAATTCTGGCTCAGCCGGCAGGACAAAGAGGATAAAGGTGACAGGTAACAGGTCGCCAGTTTCAAAATAAAAAAGCCGGGGCCAGACCGGCCCCGGCTTTTAAACCCCGAAAAACCTGTTCGATCTTCCTAATAAATCTGGCTATCGGTCATCGTTATTTAACCCCATTCCGATCGAGAACGCTTTCCCCAGGTGCTTCCCCACCCCGTAATAATCACCGCTCTCCGGGGCGAAGATAATCGGTTTTACCTTTTCAATCTCCAGGGAACCGTCCTTTCCGAGTACCGATTCGCTGGCCTTGATATCCACAATTTCTCCGACAAACTGGGTATGCAGCCCCAGCTCGAAAGTGTGAGCCAGGCGGCATTCCAGGATCAGGGGAAACTCCTCGATATAGGGGGCGTCCACCAGGTCACTTTTCACCGGGGTCAGCCCGGTGGCGGCAAACTTGTTTTTATTTTTTCCGGACACGATCCCGAAATAATCCGCCTGCCGGACCTGGGTTTCGGACGGGACATTGATGGTGAAGGCTTTGCGTTCGACGATGTTCCCATGGGTGTAAGTAGCTTTCCGCAGGGAAACCGCGACGCAGGGCGGTTGGGAACAGCAGATTCCCGCCCAGGCCGCCGTCATCACATTGGCTTTCCCGGATTTATCGTACGTACCCACCACCCATACCGGGGTGGGGTAGATCAGCGTTTTCGCGCCCAGGGATTTCTTCATTCTTCCTCCCTATTCATGATTGTTCTCTTTGGTTTTACCGAA
>JAPLJL010000434.1 GCA_026388615.1 Pseudomonadota bacterium
GCGGGCGGGACCATGGACCTGTATTTCAATTTCGATAACGAGATCCGGAAATGCTATGAGAACCTGAGTGGCCCCGCTTATATACTCAAGCTCTCGGGCGGCGGCCACCTGGCTTTCGCCGATATCGGCGATGAAGGCACAATGCCCACCGAACGGATGCAGGACCTGATCCGCCGCTACACGCTCGCTTTTTTCGGTTACTACCTGAAAGACGCGTGGGAATATGGTTCCTATCTCGACCCTACGCAGGCCGCGGCTTGGAACGAGGGCTTCAACGATTTTGAATTCAGTTCTAGACCCTGACCGTTCAAATCCGAAGAAATCTACTGGGGTTCGTAGTGGCCGACCTTGGTCGGCTTTGGATGTCGGGCAAGCCCGACCACTACACGCAGGTTAAGCCTGTGGCTACCGCTTGTTATTTGCCATTGTATTTTAAAATCGTTGCACCAGGGAAGTAAGGATAAAGTTTGATCCCCCCCAGGTCCCTGCTATTATTTACCGGAACCAACCAAGCGGAGCGAAAGATAATGTCCAACAAAATCTGCTCGTTTAAAATCTGCCCCTGGTGGCTCGGATATTTCCTCGTCTCCCCTTTCCGGAAACTTCTGGACCATCCGGAAAAGACCCTCTCCCCCCATGTCCGGGAAGGGATGACCGTGCTGGACGTGGGCCCGGGAATGGGTTACTTCACTCTCCCCCTCGCGAAATTCGTCGGCCCCTCCGGCCGGGTGATCGCCGTGGACCTCCAGGAAAAAATGCTGAGCGGTCTCCAGCGGCGGGCGAAACGCGCCGGCCTTTCCGAACGGATCGAGTGCCGCCTGGCTTCCGAGAAGTCCCTCAACCTCGCGGACCTCGCGGGTCGGATCAATTTCGCCCTCGCCTATTACGTTGTCCACGAGGTGCCCGACGCGGAACGGTTCCTCTCCGAGATCGCCAGCACCCTGGCTCCCGGCGGACGCCTGCTGATCGTCGAGCCGTCGGGCCATGTTTCCCGCGAGAATTTTGGAAAAACCCTCAACCTCGCCCATAAAGCCGGTCTCTCCACCGTAAGTAATGTCCCGCTCAGCAGCAAACTCTCCGCGTCGCTGGAAAAAGGAGGCTAAAATAATGTCCCTCAATCAGGAAATATCCGAGTTTCTGCGCTCGAAAGGCGCTCTCCGGGTCGGGTTCGCCACCCGGGAAACCCTGGCCGGGGGTCCGCCGAGCACCGAACTCGAATACATCCTTCCCGGAGCGCGGTCGGCGATAAGTTTTGCCCTGCCCCTGAAACAGGAATACATCGAGCCTTTCCTGGCCAAAAAGGATCGCTCCCGGCATGAAGAGGATAATCTCTCCCTTAACCTCCGCATCAAGGACCTTTCCTGGGAGGTCGCCGGCCTGCTGAAAAGCCGGGGAATCATCTCCAAGGGCACGGCGGCCAATTTGAAATACCGCCAGGATACCCCCAACTGGCAGGTCAACCTTCTCCCGGATATTTCTCACCGTTATCTCGCCGTGCGTTCCGGCGTGGCCTCCTTCGGCTGGTCGGGAAACGCCGGGATTAAAGGGCCTGGCCCCGCGATCCTGCTCGGCACCACCGTCACCACCGCCGAGCTTGAGCCGACCGATCCTATTCCCGAAAGCGAAAACTTCTGCAATAAATGCAAACTCTGCACCTCCGCCTGCCCGATGGAGATGATCGAAAAAAAGAAAGAGATGTCAGTTACCATCGGCGGGGTGACTTTCACCCACGCGGCCCGCAAGAGTTACCTTTTATGCCAGTTCTGCTGCGGGGGGTTCACCGGACTGCATAAATCGGGACGATGGTCGAGCTGGTCGCCGGGACGCTTTCGCATCCCCGATGAAGAGCCGGAGCTCCTGAACGAATTCCTGCGGGCCGTATCCTTGTATAACGACCGCCCTCCCCTACCCGGCGGGTACACCCACCCCGCGCACCCGGAGAACCGGATTTACCTCACCTGCGGGAACTGCCAGATGATCTGTACCGGCGAGAAAAAGACGACCGGCGCCCGCTTGAAACTCCTGCATACCTCGGGCTGCGTCATTCAGAACCAGGATGGTTCGCTGTCCGTCCACCCGGCCCTGGAGGCGGAGACCGCGTTTGAAAAATTCGATCCTAAACACCGGGATCTCTACCGGTAATTCAAGTTCAAATGACAAAATCCAAAGTTCAAACGAAGCTCATACGTGTCCAAATGAAATTTTGTTCTCCGATGAAAGAAACGATTTGAGACTTTAATTTGAAATGCCCAGATATGACCCCCTCACCTCTCCGAGCCCGCTTCCAGCCCGTAGGGCTTACAGGCCGGAGGGTAGGCTCCTACGAGCCGGAGGCCCCACCCTCCCCCTCGGCTTGCCCCGCCAAAGGCGGGGAGGGGGGCCTGCCCGAGCTGACCGCTCAGGTCGGCCAGGGAGGGAAAGGGTGAGGGTGAAAATCATAATTTGGACAGCTATGAACGAAGCTCAAAGTTCAAAACTTCAAACTTTTAAACCTTTGGGCTTTGGATTTTATTTGGCATTTGCCCCTCTGGGGTTCTCGTCCCGAGCCCCTTCGGGGTCGAGGGAGATTTTGGACTTTGAACTTAATAAATAACCAGGAGAATACGAATGGAAACAATTAAAGGAGGCAAATCAAATAAGGTTCTGGTCCTGAATTCGGATTATTCCCCGGCCAGGATCCAGGAATGCATTCAGAAAGGCCTGGCCGAGTTCGGCCTGAAACCGGCCGGACGGGTTTTCGTCAAGCCTAATGTCGTCTTCGCTCACCACCAGAATGTTTATGGGAACAGTTCCTTCACCGCGCCTTCCGTTCTCGAGGCCACCATCCGCGTCCTCGACGCCGAGAAACAGGTCACGAAAATTTCGATCGGGGAAAAGAGCGCGGTCGGGCTTCCCACCCGCCTCTGTTATAAATTCGCCGGTTACTACGACCTGATGAAAAAACTGCGCGGGGAAGGCAAGGCCGGGAAGTCCGACCTCTATGCCTTCGAAGAGGATTTAAGGACCGTCAAATTCGTCGGGGGCGCCGCCCATTCCACGGTCAAGCTTTCCCGGAAAATGGTCGAACGCGATTTTATGATCTACCTGCCCAAGCTCAAGCGCCACTGCGTCAGCAACATGACCGGGGCGGTCAAGCTGAACATCGGGATCGTCTGCGATGACGACCGCTCCATCCGGCACGATTTTCTCCTGGATGAAAAGATCGTGGACCTCCTCTCGGTGGGCTACCCGGACTTCATCGTGATGGACGCCGTCACCATGGGAGCCGGGAACGAGGCCGTCCCCACCCCCCGCCAGCTCGGGCTCCTGATCATCGGGGTGAACCCGGTCGCGGTGGATCTCGTCGGCTGCCGGATCATGGGCTACCACCGGGACGATATCGGTTATCTGAAGCGGGCGGTGGAACGCGGCTATCGGCCCGCCGCCCTGGAAGAAATCGAAATCGCCGGAGACTATCATACGATCTCCGACCTGGACAAACTGGGCGAGCGCCTCAAACCATACGATGACGACTGGTATCGGTGGGACAACGTTCCCCGCGAGCTCCAGCGGATGGAATCGCCGGTCAAGCTTTTCCAGGGACCGGTTCACCCCGCCCGCGAGGGCAAACCCCAGGTCGACTGCCCGTATGGATGCGTGATGGGAATCAAGATGGTTTGCGCCTCCCTGGAACGTTACGCCGGCAGCGAGGCTTTCCGGAAGGCCAAACCCCTGAACCTGATCATCGGCAAACCTGGGGAAATCGACTGTCAGGGTCATCCCGTCCTGTTCCTGGGCTCCTGCAGCCAGGCCAAACTGAAAAATCCCGGGAAGATCACCCGGATCGACAAGTGCTTTACCACCGCCACCGACATGATGCTCATTTTCGGTTTCCAGTCCGGGATCCCCACCCCCTACACCGATCCCAAAATGCTCCCGGAATTCATCATCTACTTCCTGAAGACGGCCGCGGTCAAGCTTTTCACCGGGCGTTATCTCCAGGACGTCTGGTTCTTTATATCCGGAAAATTCGATCGAATCTGTTCCTCAGTTTTTCGCGGTCGGATTCTTTTGTAGTCTGCCGATTAATCGGCGGTTTTCAAAAACGCCTGATCCCGCCCAGTGACGGGACACGTAAATCGGGCAGCTACGGAGCGTTCCAAAATATTAACTACATTTATCGAGATGAATAAAAAAACGGCCCCGGTGCACTTCCGGGGCCGAATAAGTATCAACTCAACAAAACTGATAAATTCTTTTTCTTCTTGGCGGCGGTCCCTGGCCGGTCTTGCCCGGCTCGGGCAGGCGGCCGTCAGCGGTCCCTGGCCGACACGAGCTGTCGGCTCGGGCAGGCTGCGGTCGTTTGGCTAGATCCCCAACCGCCTTTTCAAGGCCCGGAATTCCTTCCACAGTTCCGGGGGCAGGTCCTTGCCGAAACTGTTATAAAATTCCTGGACGCTCGCGAGGTCATGCTGCCAGTCTTTTTTGTTGATCGCGAAAAGCTTGCTCAGATTTTCGCGGGGAATCCGGAGACCGGTCATATCCACATCGTTCTCGTGGGGAACATACCCGATCGGGGTCTCGACCGCGTCCAGCTCTCCCCGGCAGCGGCTGATGATCCACTCCAGGACCCGCAGATTCTCCCCATACCCCGGCCATAAGAAGTTCCCTTGGTCGTCCCGGCGGAACCAGTTCACGTTGAAGATCCTCGGGGCGTTGGTCATCTTTTTCCCCAGCTTGATCCAGTGGGCGAAATAATCGCCCATGTTATAGCCGCAGAAAGGCAGCATCGCCATCGGGTCGCGGCGCACTTCCCCGACCTTGCCCACCTGGGCGGCGGTGCGCTCCGAGGCCATGGTCGAGCCCATGAAAACCCCGTGCTGCCAGTTGAAGGCCTCATAAATCAGGGGGGCCACCTGGGCCCGGCGGCCGCCGAAGATGATGGCGGAGATCGGAACCCCATGGTGGTGCTCCAGCCGGTTGCTGACCGAGGGGCACTGGAGAATCGGAACCGTAAAACGGGCATTGGGGTGGGCGCCCAGCTTCGGCTCCCCGCTTTCCTCGATCTGCCCGGCTTTCCAGGGCCTTCCCTGCCAGTCAATTCCTTCCTTGGGAACCGGGGGATCCCCGCCCTCCCACCACACGGTCTTGTCCTTCTTCAGAAGCACGTTGGTGTAAATGGCGTTTCTCTGGATTGCCTTGATGAAATTCGGATTGGTCTTGGAACTGGTCCCGGGGGCCACCCCGAAAAGCCCATATTCCGGATTGACCGCCCAGAGCTGGCCGTCGGTGTCGATCCGCATCCAGGCGATATCGTCACCCACCGTCCAGATCCGGTAGCCCTTTCGCTTCAATCCTTCCGGGGGCAGAAGCATGGCCAGGTTGGTCTTGCCGCAGGCGCTCGGAAAGGCGGCGGCGATATAGCCGATATAACCGGAGGGATTCTCCACCCCCATGATCAGCATGTGCTCCGCCAGCCAGCCTTCCTGCTGGCCCAGGTAACTGCCGATGCGCAGGGAAAGGCATTTTTTGCCGAGAAGAACGTTTCCGCCGTAACCGGAGCCGACGCTCCAGATGGCGTTGTCCTCGGGGAAATGCAGGATCAGCCGGCGGTTGACGTCGAGATCGGCTTTGCCGTGCAGGCACCGGGTGAATTCCCCGTTGGTTCTTTCCAGATGATCGAGGGCGGCTTTGCCCATCCGGGTCATGATCCGCATGTTCAGAACCACGTAGATGCTGTCGGTCAGCTCCACGCCGATTTTGCTGAAAGGAGAACCCAGCGGTCCCATGGAAAAGGGAATCACGTACATGGTCCGGCCGCGCATGGAATTTTTCAGAATCTCACCGGCGCGCCGGTAGCCTTCCTCCGGGGTCATCCAGTTATTGGTCGGCCCGGCGTCCCGCTTTTTCGGGGTGCAGATGTAGGTCAGATGTTCGGTGCGGGCAACATCGTTTTTTGCCGTCCGATGGTAATAACAGCCCGGGAGCTCCTTCTGGTTGAGCTGGATGATTTCCCCGGACTTGATCGCATCCCTTTCCAGGCGTTCTTTTTCCTCTTCCGAGCCATCACACCAGACCACTTTGTCGGGATGACAAAGTTTGGCGCACTCATTAACCCATTGGGCCAGTTCCTTGTGCTTGGTCAAGTTCTTTACCTCCTGTTTTTAAATCACCGCTGCAAACTGTAAATGGCCTCAATATTATTACCGGTATGGGGAAATTTTCAACCCTTCCCCCGGATAAAAAAATCCCTTGGCCGGATGCCGACCGGCAAAGGGATAACAACTTCGACCCACGAATTGAGCGGGGATCCGGAAGACTACTTCTCGAGCAACACCTTGAGAATCTTATTGGCTTTTTCGAGATCCGAAGCCGCTTGCTCGCGCAGGAGACGGTTGATCCGGTCCAGAAGCTTCTTTCTGGCCACCTGGTCCGCCCCTTCCCGGAGCGAGGAAGGCAGGTCAAAACTGATCAGCTCGATCAGGTCCACGTTCAGGGCATTGGCAATCCGGGCCAGGACCTTGATCGAGGGATTTTTTTCCGCCCTTTCGATCTCGCCGACATACTTATAGGAGAGATCGGAAAGGTCCCCAAGTTCCTGCTGGGTCAGGTTTTTCTCCCGCCTGATGTTCCTGACTTTATCTCCCAGAGATTTGATCAAAAGATCCGGCTCGGAAACTTTTTCATCATCAGGGTCATTAATCATGTTCGCTCCTTTAGTTAAGGGTTTGATTTTACTGAAATAATTTCTCTATCTTCAAAAATACTGCTATTACCTGATGTTTGATAAAAAAATACTTGACAAATAAGAAAAACTGTTATAAAAATTTAATTAGCTCGAGGCTAAACGGACCTTAATCCAGACCGGCGAATGTCCCTTCCTTAACCCCTCCAGATAAGAAAGGCATTTCCGGTTTTAGGCTCCGCGAAGCCTCCATCCTCAAAGGCCAGAGGGGAATTCTTCCCTTCTGGTCTTTTTTTCTCTACTGAAAAGGTTACACCCGGTGGTAAAAACCGGCAATAGATTTTCACCCTGAAATTACTAAATTATTACCCTTAATTACCTGGAAATAAGTTCTGAATAATCGGGATTTTCTCAGAAGGTGGGAAATCTTTTCCGTTTATTGAACTTCTACCGGGTCTACTCAAGACTTGAGTAATTTTATAGCAGAGCGAGGTCTTACTTTTCGATCATTTCTTTAATGACGGTTTCCACCCG
>JAPLJL010000242.1 GCA_026388615.1 Pseudomonadota bacterium
ACCCCTGCTCCTGAAAAAGAAAAATTAAAGACCCTGAATAAAAAGAAACGCCTGGAGGAGATCCGGCGCCTGGCCGAAGCCCGGATAAAAAAATGACAGAGGCCGACAATCTGTAATCGGCAAAACCCTTTATCCAAAATCAATTAATAAATTAGGCCTATGCACTTGACTGGCCTTAACCAAAAATTTCTTATTCTCAGGGAATGAGATGTCAAATCTCAATTCCGAGATTGCCGCGCCCTCGGCAAGCTCGGGCTCGCAATGACACCCTCTTTGGTCATTGCGAGAAGCGCAAGCGACGAAGCAATCTAATGTTTTGATTTTATGTAAAATAATGTTTTATTTCCACCTAGGCCAGACAAGTGCATCGGCCAATAAATTATTTCATAATCTCCCCTTCTTCGATGGGTAAACCAAATCAGGAAAAAGACAATGAGAAAAATAATTATGGGAGAATGGTCTTTAAAATGACCGGAGATTGTGATATTTTTTTTTGGTTTCTCAGGATGGTACTTCTCCTTTAGGACAAAGAGGATAAATAAGGATTTTTCGGATTTACCTTCAGCAGCAGATCTCAAGGAGGGAACATGGCAAAGAAGATACAGATTCTAGGCGCAGGGCTCTCGGGGATGGTCGCGGCGATTGACCTCGCCAAGCGGGACTATGAGGTAACCATAATTGAAGGACACTCCAAGATTGGCGGACGGGGGCAATTTCATCCTTCCACCCATGCCACCCCGATCGACGGCCCGGCCGTTTGGAGATATATCGGGATTGATCTTTCCGAGCATTTCCGCCCGGCCAAAAGCTTCCGGGTTTATATGGAGGAGGACGGCTACGAGATGGATGGGAAGGATCTCTTCATAGTGGAACGGGGGGCCCGGGAAAGCTCGTTGGACACCTTCCTTTACCAGGAAGCGCAGAAACTCGGGGTTAAATTCGAGTTTTCCCAATTGATCAAGAACCACAAAGACCTGCCCCCGGGCAGCATCATCGCCTCCGGGCTTTTTCCGGAGATGTTCCATTCCCTCGGGATTCCCGCCGTGCATGCCTATGGCTGTGCGGTCCGGATGCCGATGGATAAAGAACCAGAATGTGTCGTTCGTTACGCTTCCTATATTAGCGATTATTATTACAGTTCCGTTACCAACGGGGTCTTCTTCAGTATGTTTTCCCAGCGTACGGAGGTTCCCAAATGGAAGCTGGACCGCTGCCGGGAATTCCTCAAGCGGCGCGAGAATCTCGAAACCCCGGAGTGGTTCTACGACAGCAATTGGGTCCCGATGGGCGGTCCCCGGAACCCTCGCCTTTTCGCGGAGGACAAGATCCTGGCCGGGACGCGCGCGGGAATGATGGACCCGATGTTCTTTTTCGGGCTCAACGGTGCGCGGGTTTCCGGGCGGACCGCAGCCCGCGCGGTTTACGAGCCGGAACAGGCCCAGAGCGATTTTAAATATTACAGTCGAAACTTTGCCTCTAGTTGGCGGGCGCGGAAGTTTGGAGATCTGTTTCCTCCCTCGTTCCGGATCGCCGCGGGCAAGCGCTTCATATCCCTGCCCGAATCCCTCCGGGCTAAGCTCATGAAGCCGGAGAAACTAAGCATTCCCGAGGTGAAGGATTTCAACCTTTTCAAGGTGATCAGGAAGCTGTAGGCGTTCTCCGTTCCGGAAAAATAATTCCCCGGTCCATCAGGCAGCCGACCGCCGATGACGGCCATGCCGGCAATGATGGTTTCCGCTCTTCCCAGGTCCCTGGCGGTCATAACCATGAATCCCCGCCCGAACCCTGACCTGACCCCCATCAACTCGACGGCGACCAGTGGAAAGGGAGATATTCATTAACCCGAAAAATGCAGTTGTTATTTCCTAATATTTCGTAGTTGCCCGATTTATCGGGCGTTTTTGAAAACCGCCGATGAATCGGCAGACTACAATAAAATCCGCCCGAGAAGGACGGAGGGACGGATTCTATCGCATTTTTCGGGATTAATGATTATCCCAATTGAAAAAACCCGCCCAGAGGGCGGGTGGAAATAAGACTTCCGTCATTATTTCAGGTCTCGGATCCGTCCGGGATCCGGTCCTGCCTATAAAATCTTGCGGATTACTTCGTAGGCCAGCTTGACCTTGGTTTCGTTCTTGGCGAAGAGGAGGCGGTTGATCCGCTCGCGGTAATCCAGGGGCTTCCGGCCTTTTTTCTTTTCCACCGGGTCCAGGATTTCAAAATTCATAAGTTTGTTGATCGGCACCTGCAAGCTGCTGGCCAACACCGCGATAGCCGGCAATGAGGGTGACCGCTTCCCCGCTTCCAAAAGAGCAATATAATTTGCGCTCAAGTTGGTAAGTTGGGCCAGCTCCCGCTGGCTTAAGCCGGTTTCCGTCCGTAAGGATTTGAGCCGCCGTCCGAATTTGAGATAAAGATCTTCCAAAATGAACCTCCTTCCGATTTCGGAAAAATTATTACGGAAAGAGGAACAAAAAGAAGTAAGGAAAATGCCGTAGTTCAGAAAAAATACAACTTTAATATCAAACTGATCGTAATAATAAATCCCCGGCGGTCGCCGGCTTTTGGTTAGAGACAGCGTCAGTTTTATTCCCTGCGGGTGATTCCTTTTTCTACTTTTTCCGCCGGCGCCTCCGGGGGCGGGAGAACCCTGATCCGGACAATCCTGATCCCGGAGACTTCCACGGCCTCGAGCTTGTAATCTCCGACACTGACCAGATCGCCCTTGTGCGCGGTGCGGCCCAGAAGATTGATGAACAACCCACCGAGGGTCTGGCCCTTGCCCATCTGCGGATGCTGCAGGCCCTGACCGGTCTGGCGGTTGAAATCCACCACCTTCATCCGGGCCAGAACCAGGTAATGGCCATCCGGCTCCTTCTGAATCGCCTCCAGCTCTTCCTGGTCGAACTCGTCCCTAATCTCACCGACGATCTCCTCCAGGATGTCCTCCGCGGTCACCAACCCGATCGTGGCCCCGAATTCATCCTTCACGATCGCCATGTGGGAAAAGCTGATCTGCATTTCCCGGAGCAGCTCGAGGGTCTTCTTCCCGGCCGGGACCCGGAGTACCGGGCGGATGATATCCCGGTGGGTTCCCTTCAAAACTCCCCGGGAGATCGCGATCACATCCTTCAGGTGAACCACGCCCACGACATGGTCAAGGTCGCCCCGGTAAACCGGGACCCGGGTATACCTTTCCTCCATCATCTGGTTCAAAATCTGTTCCGGATCAGCATTCTCCGAAACCGAAAATATTTCCGCCCGCGGTACCATCACGTCCGCCACAGTGGTCTTGGAGGCCTGGAGCGCAGCGCCCACGATGACCGCCGGGTATTTTTCAATCGAACCGGTCCGGGCCCCTACCCGTACCAGGCGGATAATCTCCTCTTCACTGACCGCCTGTTCCATGGCCTCTCGCCCTCCCAGGATTTTGATCAAGGGAGCGGTGATCAATTCCACGAACTTGCTGATGGGCCAGAGCAAACCCTGGACCGCGTAGAGGGGAAGCGCCAACAGGCTGGAATATCTTTCCGGGTTGTTCGCCGCCAGGGTCTTGGGGGTGATTTCACAGAAAATCAGGATGACCGCGGTCATGATCCCGGTGGCCGCCAGCACCCCCAGTTTCTCCCCCCAGAGGCTGACGAACAATGAAGACGCCACCGCGCTGGCCGCGACGTTCACGAGATTGTTCCCGATCAGAATCGAGGAAAGGAACCGGGACATGGAGGAAAGAACCTGCCGGATGACCACGGAGGTAGCCTTCCCCGCCCGGGCCTCCGATTCCACCGCGGCCAGGCGCAGGCGTAAAAACGCGGTCTCGCTCATGGAAAAAAAAGCGGAGAACAATAGGCAGACAAAAATAATCAGGATTTCATTCAGGTAACTCATGCTCTCCTCCCCATGATCTCAGATTCCTAGGCTTCTTTACTCTTAGGCTTTTAGGCTTCCTAACTCTCAGGCCGGGGTTCGACTTCCGCGATCAGATCCAGTTCCACCGCAGCCCCCCCGGGAAGTTCGGCCACCCCCACTGAAACCCGGGAGTGCCTTCCGGCTTCGCCGAAGACCGCCAGCAGGATATTGCTGGCCCCGTCAGCCACCTGCGCCTGTTCGATGAAACCTAGGGTGGAATTGACATAGCAGGTGAGGCGGACGAATTTCCTGACCGCGGTCAGGTTCCGGATCTCGCTTTTAATCGCCGCCAAGCCGTTCAAAAGCGCCAGGCGGGCCGCCTCCTGTCCCTGCTTCAGATTAAGTTCCTGCCCCAGTTTCCCGACCGAGACCAGCTTTCCTTCCTGCCGGGGAAGCATCCCGCTGACAAAAATGAGATTCCCCACCCGCACCACGGGGAGATAGGCCCCCAGGGGGCGGGGGGGATCGGGCAGTTTCAAGCCCAGCTCGGTAATCCGGTCTTCAATCTGGAGATCTCTAATCATTTATTCAACCAAATATTTGGAATCGTTATATAGCAAATCATTCATATGAGTATACGGTAATTATCGTCATTCCGGGCTTGACCCGGAATCCAGTCTATTTTTCTAGATTCCCGCTTTCGCGGGAATGACGAAAGATGAGAAAATATTTAAGACCGCATGCGCTATTTATTATAATAGCAATTAAAATCGGATGGGAGATGGCAATGTCCAAAAATGAAGCTCCCGCTTCCCTTCCCTCGATGGGAGGGGAAAAATGAACCTCCCCGCGGCAAGACCGCGGGGTATCTAAGTAATGTTGTTAAGACGTCCGTCATCCCCCGGATCAGGTCCGGGGCAGGCTCTGCGAAACTTGTCCTCGAAGTGTTTAATCGGTGAGCAGGAATCCAGACGTCGTCCCCGCGAAAGCGGGGAA
>JAPLJL010000222.1 GCA_026388615.1 Pseudomonadota bacterium
GTTCGTGGAGCACCTGGTTGTGCTTCAGGTTGTGCAGGAGCGCCTTGGGGACGCCCAGCGGGTTTCCGGCCAGAAGCAGATCGTAAAAATAGGAAAACCGCAGCAGCGATTTGCTCCCTTCGTAGGTGGAAAATACCCCGAGGGTATTGTCCTGCAGGTTAAACTCGGTAGGATCAAAATCCTGGTTGAGCTTGTAATTAAAAGCCTGGTAATAGCTATAGGACAAACCGCTGCGGGACTTTTCCATGAACGAATGGGTAAATTCAGCGGAACCGAGTACAATCTGCCGTAAGCCCCACTGGCGGGAGATCCGGCTGGAAAGCCCTGAATCCAGGGGAGCGAGGATTATGTTGGAATCATACTGGGTTCCCGAGGAAATCCTGGCCCTCCATGATTTTGCCTTTTCCTTAAATCTTTCCTGAAAATCGCGCTGATAAGTCTCCATGGCGTTCGGAGGGATAACCGTTTCGGCCAGTTGAAATTCCTTCTGCGCGCTTTCATCCTTCCCCAATTTTAAAAGCGCGAGGCCCAGGTTGAGATAAAAGTCGGACCGATTCGGAAACCGGCTCAAGAGCTGCTGGAAAATCCGGACCGCCTTTTCGTCTTCACCAAGCTGGTAATAAGCTTGCCCGAGGTAGGAAAGCGCCGTTTCGGAGTTTGGCGTGTTTTTGACTACCTTCTCGAATTCAATCACGGCCTGGTTCCAATCACCCTTCAGCGAAGCCACGATCCCCTTGGAAAGATCCAGCTCGGGTGAATCGGCTCCGAAAACCGAAACAGAGAAAGCGAAAATCAAAATAACGGCCCCCAAAAAAGACCCGGCCGAAACAGCTTTTCTATTAATAACCATCATAAATTTGACTGTTAGTTATTTAATTATCACATTTTTTATAAAAAGCAAACTTTTTGTTGATTATTATCCCGTCCCAAGCGGAACGAGGATGAGGGGATAATTATGTTTCCAAAAACCCAACCCTAAAAAACACCGGCCGGAACCGGCAAGCAGCTACTTTTTTCGGTAAATTTCTTCCGCCAGGCTGCCGATCATCAGTGCGCCCTTAGATGCGGGGTCGTACTCCCAGATCGTCTGACCGTGGCTCTGGGCCTCGTCGATCTTGACGCTGTAGCCGATGACGGTTCTGGCCACCCGCTCTTTGAAATGCTCCTTGAGCTTGTTGTGGATGGCTTCGGCAAGCAGGGTGTTGCGCCAGAAGGTGGCCACGAACATCGAGATATGGAGGTCCTTAGTAAGCGGGGAGAGGCGCGAGCGCACCAGGTCCACGGTTTCCACGATCTCGGCGCAGCCGTCCAGGGAAAGATAGGTCAGGGCCACCGGCACGATCACCTCGTCGGAGGCGACCAGGGCGTTCAGGGTAAAAAGCCCCATGGAGGGGGGGGAATCGAAGATCACGTAATCAAACCCTTGCAGTTCCTTAAGGCGGTTCCTTAAAAGCAGGTTCCGGTCCGGGAGCGTCGCGGCGGTGATGAAAAAATCCACCAGGTTTTTATTGGAGGCGATTATCTTCAGGTTTTCGATCTTGGTCGGGAGGATCGCTTCTTTCAGGGGCAGGTCGGGCTGGGTCAAAAGCTCGAGAATCGTGACCGGCTGTTCCCGCACATTTATCCCCAGGCATTTTCCCACCTGACCCTGCGGATCCAGGTCAATGAGCAAAACCTGCTTTTTCTTCTTTTGGGCCAGGTAAGACCCGACATTGACGACCAGGGTGGTTTTCCCGGTGCCGCCCTTCTCGTTCACGAAAGCAATCTTCCGCAACTCTCCTAACCTCCTTCTCAAAATGATGAGAGTGATTTTCCCCGATCTTGAAACAAATCACAAGCCTGAAAAATAGTAGAGAGTTTAGAGTTGAGAGCATAGAGGAAAGAATTTAAAGAGCATAAAAAAAGAATCTAAGATGAAATCATTTTAATTCTCTTCATTATCCTTCTACGCTCTCTCCTCTCTACTCTAAACTGGACCCCAGTTGAAATCTTCCTTTCCGAAGCATAAAGTATAAATATCTAAAGAAGTAAAAAGTGAAAAGTTTTTCAAAAATAATCTAAAGAAACCAGAAAGACCAAATAAACTGGAAAAACTTTTATTCATAAAGGAAGGAGAAAATAATGGCGGAGGAAAAAATCGGGGATGTGGAAAAATTTTTCGGTAAGATCTCGGTCGCGATGATCAAGCTCTCGGCCCCCCTCAAAATGGGCGACACCATCAAGT
>JAPLJL010000193.1 GCA_026388615.1 Pseudomonadota bacterium
GTTGCCGTTCTCAAAAGGGTATCGGTTACCGTGATCGTAACCGTTCCGCCGGCTCCATAAGTGGAGGGGGCGATAATGTTGACGATAGAGGTTCCCTGCCCGTTAGATATCGTCCATCCGGCACTTGTCGTCCAGGTGTAAATTAGGCCGAGTCCCTCAGGACTCTGGGCAGCAACGGCCGCCGTCGCCACATCCCCAGGTTCAGCGGGTACCCCCCAAACCGATAGGCTTTGGATCACCGGCATGGCTGGACCGGTTACACCCTGCGGCCCTTCGACACCCTGGATACCCTGTGGGCCCTGGATTCCCTGAGATCCTTGGGGCCCGGTGGCGCCGTCTTTGGCCAGGATCTGCCAACTCGTCCCCGTCCAGACATACGAGATCTTATCTGCGTTGTTGTAATATGCTTCGTTGAGGTTAGGACTCGGTGGCGGCGCATTCAGGGAACCCAACCATCGAATGGAGATCCCGTCAGTCCCGGGCAATCCTTGATTTCCCTGGATGCCCTGTGGGCCCTGCGGGCCAACCGGTCCCTGAGGTCCAATGGCGCCATTCTCGGAAAGAATCTCCCAATTGCCTCCGTCCCATATATATGAAATCCCGGCAGTTGTATTGTGATAAGCGTCATTAAATTGAGGGTTGGACGGTGGCGCGGCCAACGATCCCAGCCAGTTGATCGAGATCCCATTGCAGACATAATTGGTTCCGCTCGCAGAAACGAGCCTCAGGCCTCCATTGGCACAATTGACTCCTGCCGGTTCAATTGTTACCGCTACCGACTGGCCATTCGTCCCGGGGGCTCCATTGCAGACATAGTTTGCCCCCGATACCGATTCGATCTTCAAGCCGCCATTGGCACAGTTGGCCCCGGCAGCCTCAACCGTCACCGTAACCGACTGCCCGTTTGTCCCCCCAGTCCCGTTGGCGCCATTACATATATAATTCGCAACCCCCAGCGCTTCGACTTTCATCCCGCCCCCGGCGCAGTTCGCCCCCGGATCTTCCGCCGTCACCACCGGGGACTCCCCTCCGGCCCCATTGCAGACAAACATCGAATCGAGGACTGTCCCCTCGCCATCCTTGAAATCCACCTTGTATCCGCCGGCCGCGCAGTTGGCCCCGGTAGCCTCAGCCGTGATCGCCACCGCCGCCTCGCCCGGAGGACCCTGCTTACCCCGGCTCCCACAGGCGACCAGGCTCAGAACCAGGATCATCACAACAAAAACCACCAGCGATTTTCCCTTTTTCCATTTTTCCATGCTTATCCCCTCCTTAGAATTTGGACAGTATTCTTTCCATAAACCTGCCAAATTTCAACCCTGACCAGGCGCCTTCAGCTTATCGTATGGATTGGAGCCTCAAGTCCCTGATTATCAGCCCTGAGCGTAGTCGAAGGGCTGATACTGAGCGAAGACTTTTCCCTTCCCTTTGAAGGGCGGTTCGGGCGCAGTCGAAGTATCAGCTTTTTCTTTAACTAGAATTCTCCGGTGAAGGGGGAGCGGCAGCCTGCCCGCCGAAGCTTCCGACTGCGCCAAGGCTACGTCGGACAGGTTAGCGTAGAAGGAAGCCCCTATAGCCCGAGAAATAATCTGATCGGCTCCATTTCAAATTAATCTAAAGAACCCGTTGCTCCAGGACTCGAGGAAATTCCGGAAATCTTCGGAGGGGGGCTCTCCCTCGAGCCTCACGGTTGTATGTGCCGGGACCCCGCCGAGAATCCCGTATGCGCGGGTGAGCGCGAGGTCGGAAGCAATCCCCTTCTGGTAGTCGTGGTATTTCACGTCGGTGTAATCCGACATCGGCCGGTCGCCCCACGGTTCGCCTGATTTTCCGGGGACCAGGCCGGTGATCAGGGCCTGGTTCAGGATATCCGCGCTTTTGCCGTAGCCGGGAAGGATACTCGCGGGCGAGGTCAGAGCGTCTATATATGACAGGGCCGCAACCCCGACCGCGTCATGCGCAGCAAGGTTTCCGGAAGCGATGAGTATCCACGGTTCAGCGTTCGCGATAGTCCCGCTGTCCGGCCCGGAGTCCAGAAGAAGTTTTTCCGCGAGCGTGATGGTGAGCCGGTGCCGGTCCCGGATCTCCTTCGCATAATTGATTTCCACGTACTTCTCATGGAACCGCGAGCCCTCGAAATGGCATTGGTAGCGGCTATCGTCGCGCAGCCAGCCGATCGCGCACTTGTGGCCAAAGGTGTATCCCGCGATCAGGTGCGAGCTCAGCCTCGGCAGGTATATGATGTGGTCAACTTCTTTGATGATATTCGGCAGGTAGGGCGGGGGTTCCCAGTTGCGGCTGGGCAGGTCCAGCGTCGACTCGAAATATCCGTTCGCGAAGGTGTGCTCATCGAAGAAATGCGGTTCAGCGCCCGCTGACGTTATGGCGTCGAGCAGGCCGTTGCCGGCCATCAGGTCGCGGGTGGAACCGGTTCTCCTCTCGGTCGGGGACAACCTGACCCACTCCATGCCCGCCTGGTCCCCGACAATTATCCTTCCGGCCCCGCGCGCCTTAAGCTCGGCGATCACGGCCCGGACCGCGTTCGGGGAGGTTGTGGCCGGGTGGGGATTCCCGGAGTTGCACGCGGGCTTGAGGAAGACCGAATCGCCGCTCTTAAGCCAGGAAAAATCGAGTTTCTCGCAGAGTTGCCTGACCGCGTCTTCCGGGCCCGCAGAGCTGCCCGGGGAGTAGAGCCCGAGAAAGGCCTCGGGCCTGGCGGCCGGGCCCGGGGCAGAACCGCTTTCGCCCGAACACGAGTCCAGGATCAACCCGCCTGCCACCGCGGCAGAAACCATGGCGATGAACTCACGGCGGGAAATCGATCTGTCTTTACTTTTATCAATACTTTTCACGCTTTGGCTTGGATTAAAGAGCTGATCGGAAGAGGGCTTTCTTTTCATATCTTTTTCCTTCCCTAATTTGCTTGGCTAATTATTTGATATAATTGGGCGAATTAGAAACAATTGATTCCCTCCAGAGCGCGGGCTGCCGGATTGTATCAATTTGAGGAGATTATAATGCAAAATTTAAACGAACTGATTAGGGAAGCCCTGGAAAACCTCGGGGCAATCGCCGTCGGGTTTTCGACTACCGAGACGCTGGCTGGCGGTCCTCCCTCCGCCGACTTGGCCTACGTGATGCCGACCGCCAGGTCAGCCATTTCCTTTGCGCTTCCGCTTGACCAGGACAAGATCTTATCCTTCCTCAAGCGGGAGGACCGGCTGGCGCACGACCGGGACAACGTCCGTACCAATATCCTGGTCAGCGGGATCGCCTTCGAGGTTTCCAATTTTTTAAACCGGATTGGACATAAATCGATTCCCCTGGCTGTGAATGCCGAGTATCGGACGGACACGGAACGTGGCGCCTATGATGAGTTACCACCGATTTCTCATCGCTACTTGGCCGTTCGTTCCGGGGTTGGTCATTTTGGACTTTCGGGTAATGTGATCAGGAAAAAGGAAGGCGCGGGAATCATTCTGGGTTCCGTGATTACCGAAGCCGAACTGGAGCCGACGGACCCGCTGCCTTTCGAAGACAACTATTGCGACAAATGCCGTTTGTGCTTGTCCATGTGCGCTTCGGGGATGATGGATAAATCCGAAATAACTACCGTTACGCTTGGCGGGATTGATTTTACCTATTCCAAACGAAACTCTCACCTGAGGTGCGACTATGTTTGCGGCGGTTTTACCGGCCTCTCCAAGTCAGGGAAGTGGTCCACTTGGTGTCCGGGCCGGCTGCCCATCCCGGAAAAGGATGAAGAGTTTATGCCGGCTCTCGCCCAGGCGGTCCCCAAGGTACTCAAGCGGCCCCCAGCCGGCGGCGGTTTTCATCATTTTCTTTTCCCCGGGTACCGAGTATTTCTGACCTGCGGCCAGTGCCAGCTTATCTGTGTAGCCGACAAAGAAGAACGATTGAGGCGCGCTGACCTGATCAGAAAAGGCGGAGTGGTGGTGCAGAATCCCGATGGGTCGCTCGAATTCGTCGATCCCGGGGAAGCGAAAAAGAGGCTGGCTGCCCTGAATCCGAAAACAAGAGGATGGTACGAAGAAGTGTAGCTGTAGCTTGACCCTGTATAATCGAGGTAGTTCCTTTAGCTCCATTTTAGGCGGGGATTAGTCATTTTATCGGAAGCAAAAACCAACTGGGAGATTTGACGCCGGTTAAGATGGAAATAACTGCAATCGGAGTAAAAGAATATCTCCTGTCCAGGGGAGTTGATCTGGTAGGGATAGCGGATGCGGGTGAACTCATCCTGGCCTCTCCCCCCCGGCCCGCGGCCAGCCTTATGCCTTCGGCCCGGAGCGTAATCGTGATGGCCGTGGCTCACTCTTTGGGAGCGGTGTACTCGCCAGACATCATGCTCTGGACCCGGAACAAGATGCAGACTTCACGAATTCTCGACCAGGTGGCCGAGGAGGTCGGTCGGAGCCTGGAGCGGCAGGGGTTTTTAAGCTTGCCGGTCTCAGCCGACAAGCCGGTGGAGATATATAAAATAAATCCCGACACGGGCCGAAAATTCCGGCAGACTCGCGTGCTCGGGCATTTATCGCTTAAACACGCGGCGGTCAGCTGCGGCCTGGGTCAGATTGGCCGTTCAAATCTTCTGCTTACGCCCGAGTTCGGACCCCATCAAAGACTTGGCGGGATCATTACAGAAGCGCCTCTGGCCCCCGATCCCCGGTGCAATCTCGAGCTTTGCGTCAAGGGTTGCGATAAATGCGGGCGGGCCTGCCCTTCAGGAGCGCTCCAGGACGGCAAATATGACGTTGACCCTTGCTTCGTTTATTGGAGCTATGGATTCAAAAATCTCCCTCCGGTCAGGCTCCGGGAATGGCCCGCTTATCTGAAGATGCTCAGGCATCATAATCAGCGGCGCGACCTCCTGGTTGAATATAGCCAAACCATGATCGCCGATGTGGACCACTGCATCGAGTGCATGCGGGTCTGCCCGGTCGGCGAGCGCTGGAAGAATATCCGTCCCCGGCAACTCCCGCCCCAGAAATCGGGGGGCACTGAATAAGAACTGGCGGGAATTGGTCGTGGGTCTGGAAATGTCCAATCAGCCCTCCTCCAGTGCGGAATTGTAATTAGATTCTAATCCGTTTTTTCTTGCCTCCCGGAAAAATTCCAAAAAAGAGGCCCGCGGTTAGGGCCTCGATTTTTTATCACACACCCCCCTACCCTTCCCTTTCAGACCGGAGTTTAAAATCCCGGATAATCAATTTTCTCCGGAAATAGCATTCTCCGGTGAAGGGGGGTGGCGTTTATCCTCCGAAGTTTTAACGCAGGAGGAGGGTGCCGCCTTCATTAATTATTCTTAAATCTGTCATTCTGAGCGGTTTATCCCGAGCGTAGCCGAGGGAAGCGAAGAATCTCGCTTTTTGTGTTAATTAAAAATTTGATGTGAATTTCTGAGACCTGGATTTTTGCGAGATGATCGGACCAGCCGGTTTTATTAACCCCTGCACTCGCTGATCAGGCACCTTGGTGTGGGGAGAGATCAGCTCGAGAAGGCTATCAATGAATTGGGGCTATAAGCCCAGCCCCGATGTAAAACAATCGCAATATGTAAAATAATCGCAATAAAATGTTTCTTCCTAGGAAGATTATTTCCGGGGATAAAATAGAATAACATTCAACGCCACCACAGTTCATATTAAAAACCGGCATTCCCTCGATATCACCAGGCTTAAAACCCGAAAGGTGGAAAGGTAATTATGAAAGCCATCATCATTTATTACACCAAGACCGGCCATACCCTGGATGCCGCCCGGGATATCGCCGCCGGGATGGAAAAGAACAAGGTCACCCCTGAGATTAAAAATTCAAAAGAGATCAAATACGGGGAATTGGCCGGATACGATCTGATCCTGGTCGGCAGTCCCTGCCATGAGGGAAGCACCGCCCCCCTCCGTTCCGGGATCGCCCGGCCCCTCGAACTTTTCTTGAAATCAATTCCGAGAGATTTTCTCCAGGGCAAGAACGCCGCGGCTTTCAGCGTCAACGCCGGCCTGGGCGCAAAAAACACGGTGAAGTCCCTGGAAAAGCTTCTGAAGCAGGCCGGGGCGGTGGTGGTTTGTTCCCCCGGCCCCGCGGTCCGGGCCGGGATCCCCTTGAGTCTCTGGCGGGGGCCGGATTACAACTCCAAGGACAAGGACAAACTGCAAAGATTCGGAAGCGAAATAACTAAAAATAAGTAATCAGCAGCAGGAACCCGATAAAGGACGGTAAAGACGGGCATGGAAATGATTTTTAAATATCGGATGCGCCGAATTCAGGTTGAGACTTGTCTGATCGCCTCGATTATTTTTCTTGTCTTCTCCGGATTCGGGTGCGCGTCGTCAAAAAAGGATTTAAATGCCGTTACCCAGGAGGCTTTGGAACCGGGCCCTTGTCCGGTGGAATCACAAACCCTGACCTTGGTTGATGACTCCCGGACTACCAACTCGAACGGGAGTTTTCCCGGAGCCCCCGACCGGACCTTGGTTACCGAGGTTTGGTATCCTGCCCCGGAAAACGCAGCCTGCCAGCCGGCCTTTCCCTTGATTATCCATGCGCATGGGTTCTTCGGAACCCGCAGCCAATCTGATTTCCTGACCCGGCATCTGGCCAGTCACGGATATGTCGTGGTCTCCCCCGACTTTCCTCTGACGAATATGTCTACCCCCGGCGGCCCCTCGATGTATGACGTCCTCAATCAGCCCGGGGATGTCAGCTTTCTAATTGATACTTTTATCAATTTCTCTAAAACCCCGGGAAATTCTTTTTCGGGAATGATTGATGAAGAAGCGGTGGGAGTAAGCGGTCATTCCCTGGGCGGGTTGACGAGCGTTCTGGTCAGCTCGAGTCCTGCGTACCGCGATTCCCGGGTCAAGGCGGCCCTGCCGCTGGCGCCGTTTGATTGTTTTCTGAATGAAAACTCTTTTACCGATGCCGGCATCCCGGTTTTATTCATGGGAGGAAACACGGATCTCATCAGTGAATTTGAGAGCAATCTGGCCCGGCCTTTCGAACTGGCCGATCACCCCAAATATCTGGTTGAAATCGCGGGCGGGACTCATATGGGTTTTATCAGTATGGATATGGATGAAAAAGTCGGATTTGGGGTATTATCTTCCGCAATAAATAGCGGTTCCACCGGTCAAGGAATGCTAAATATGATGAATACCCTGGGGAATGCCGATAACTGCGTCGGACTGGACAACCTTTTGCAAGGGGTTCCCTTCCCATACGAGGAGGAGAATATCAGCCCTTCCCGGCAAAGGGAGATTACCAAGATCTATGCGGCCGCCTTCTTCGGAATTTATCTCAAGACAGAAGATAAATGGGAGGAAATTCTATCGGAAGACTTCGACCAGGCCAATCCCGACCTGGAATTCAGTAAAGAATAAATTTTCTTTCCAAATAGGGAGCGAAGCGTGCCCGGCGATACAAATGAAAATCCCCCTTCCTCCCCCCCCTGGCCGACACCCTGGGCGAGCCTCCGTGGCCGAGCTCGGGCAAGGCGGGCCAGCCGAGCCATCGGCTCCCTGGGCGAGCCTCGGGCAAGCCGGGCAGGCTTTTCACAAAGGGGGGAAAACAACTTTCGAAAAAAGAATCTTCGGAGTTAGCCGTAAAAAACCGGTCAAAGGATGAAGAAATAGACGGGTGTCTTTTGTAATATTAATTGGGAAAAAAAACATTAAGCCCTGGAGAGAGAGATGAAAGCAAAAAATTTACCCGATCCGGGCGCCGGGATTCCCGGCGTGGACTACCCGGCGATCGACCAGTCCAAGTGCACCAAGTGCGGGATCTGCCTGAAGGTCTGCGCTCCCGTGATGTATGAGATGCATGACGGCCAGGTGGCCCTGGTCCGGCCGGACTGGTGCTTCCACTGCGGGCATTGCGGGGCGGCCTGTCCCGCGGGGGCGATCCGGGAAGCGTTTTCCGAACCGGTGCCCGCGGGCGCCCCGGAGATCGTCTCGCCCGCGTTTTCCGACGCGCTCCAGCTGGTTTTCCGCTCCCGGCGGTCGGTGCGGAAATACAAGAAAAAACCCGTGTCCCGGGAGGACCTGGAGAAAATCCTGGAGGCGGGGCGGTATACCGCCACCGGCACCAACGCCCAGACCCTGCGGTACATGGTGATTACCGACCCGGAGAAAATCGACGAACTCCGCCGGATCGCCTTCCCGGCGGTGCTGAAGATGTTCGCCTTTGTCGGGAGGCTCACCAAAATACCCTTCGCCTCGCGCCTGATGGGGGAAGGGCTCCGGGACCGGATGAAGAACCGGTATGTGGAGGGGATGAAACTTATGGAGGAACAGATAAGGCGGGGGGAAGACAAGCTCTTTCACAACGCCCCCGCGATCATCCTGGTTTTCGCGGAGAAGTTCGACGAAACCCAGGCTTTTTCAGCCGCCGCGGCTCTCTACAACTGCTCGCTGATGGCCCACACCATGGGGATCGGGTGCTGTTTTAACGGATTTCTCTGGATGGCGATCAATTTCGACAAGAAGCTCCGGAAGTGGTTCGACCTCCCCCAGCACCTGAAATGCTACGGGGCGATGACCCTCGGCTACCAGGAAGTGAAGTATCAC
Source organism: Pseudomonadota bacterium (assembly GCA_026388615.1). Classification (GTDB taxonomy): domain Bacteria; phylum Desulfobacterota; class JAPLJL01; order JAPLJL01; family JAPLJL01; genus JAPLJL01. The sequence goes on from JAPLJL010000193.1 coordinate 8,583, forward strand.
CGCCTGGTCAAACGCAATCCGGCAAAGGTGGAATGGAGGTAAAGACCAAGAGCTGAGCATAGTATGCAGTAAGCAGTAGTTAGCCCACAGCCGAAAAGCCTATAAGTTCCTGTACAGTATCTGTTCGATTATTACTTTTCACCAGCTTTTGCTCTCGTCCAAACGATAAAATTATTCAGACTAAAAAAATAAACAATTTTAGTCTTTTCAGCGGGTTAGCAAATGTATCATCAATCTCTATCGGTCATCACTAAGCTTTGGCATAAATATTGCTTTTTTAACTCTGGTAGAAAAACAAAAAATGTCAGGTAAACCGAAATCATCCGATTTGAATCTAATGGGCAGAACATTTAACCAGGAGGGGTACCGATGAAAGCATCCGGGGAAAGGTATGGATCTTGGAAAAGCGGTCTGATCATTTTCGCGATGCTATGTGTTGTTTCAATCGGCGCAGGAACCGGATGCAATGGTTCCGCAAAGGACCAGGTTTCGGTACCGACCGCTTCCTTCGCCGTTTTGCCCACCTCGCCGGTGGTCGGATCGCCGGCCCAGTTCACGGATACCTCGACCGGCTCCCCGACCTCCTGGGCGTGGAACTTCGGGGACGGCGTCACATCCGCCGCCCAGAACCCGTCTCATACCTACGCGACCCCCAATCCATACATGGTCTCGCTTACGGTCAGGAATGATTTGGGTTCGGACACGGTTACGCGGGACATAACCATTCAGGAGCAGGCTTCCGGGGCCGCGTCTTGTGTCGTTGAGGCCGATTGCTCCTTGGCGGGGGCCTGCCCGCCGGACGCGGTCAAAGGCTGCACCTGCAGCCCGACTCCGAAAGGAGACCGGTGCGTTCCGCAGTGCACGACCGCGGACGACTGCCCGAAGCCGCCGGACCAGACCCTGACCTGCAGCACCGACGGGCTGTGCGTGCCTGATGAAGGAGAGAATACCGGTGGCGGTGGCGACGGCAATAGCGATGCCGAGATGAACACCGCCGACACCATTTCCGACGAAGCCCAGTCCATGACCATAGCCTTCGACGGCCTGGCGTTCGTCACCGGCAGCTTCTGCGCCCAGACCTTCTACCCTCCGGGCAAGGTGGCTGACTTCTTCGGCTTCCAGTATCTGCGCGACAACGACCCTTCGGGAATGGGGCATAACACCGATTTCACCACCTTGACCGCCGATCCCATCCTGGTCCTGCTGGATGATACCCAGCTCAAGACGCTTTCCGACCTGGGCGTCGCGGAAGCCTCCCTGAACGACAATTACGGTTACGCGCGTTTCCCGCTGGCGAAGGCGTTTCGACGTCTATTCGACGGAGACATGCCCACCGGGAAGACAGGCCTGAGCCAAGAGGCCGTGAAGGCATACTCGGCGTACCTGTTCAGTATCGACGGCGAAATGAGCTATCTGCGCGCGCAGGCGTATGCGAGCGTCCTCGGCTCGATGGACACTGCCCAGCAGGCGACCCTGGCCGCCATGAAGGGCAAAGGGTCCCTTGAATGGACGCAGCCGTCCCAGAGTGAAATCGACGCCGTTATGGCCAAGTACCCTGGTCAGATGATGCGCACGTACGCGGGCGAAATGCTCGCCTGGTACCTGGGGAACATAGATGCCGACGTCTACTTCTGCCCCGAGCGCCAGGGCACGTATTTCGGATCCTTCTTCATGAAGGACATCAAGGCGATGCACAACCCGAGCTATACCATCGATTCGAACATGACGGCGAACATGGGGGATTCGTTCCTGACCACGCTGGATTCCACCACCCAGCGGCCAAAAGTAACAGGCCTGATCACCACCCAAAAGACTGACCTGGCCAACATCGTCGCGAAGCGAACCGAGATCTCAAACGTGCTGCGGAATTTCCTGGCCCAGGGAACGGTGAGTGAAACCACCGTTGTCGGCCTGGCCCGGGAATACGGCGAGCTGGACGGCGAGATCTCGTATTACTATGCGACTGCCTTTTCTAGTCTAGGATTGACCGATGCCCAGAAGGCTACGCTAATGGCGCTTCGAAAGACGGCCACGGCCGAGGCGGGCGGGAACCCGGACTACGACAGCATGTGCGGAAACGGCTACCTGTACTCGGCGCCGCTGGCGACAGCCCCGACGGTAATGGATACCGACTTCATGTTCGGGGTCTGCGGAGCGGCGGCCAGCACTTGCAGCACGGACTGGAATTGCTGCTCCTTCTCATGCCAGAGCCATGTGTGCAGTATTCCCTTTACCTTCACGAGTTCGGTTTTTGTGGATGCCGGCACGCTTCCCCAGAGTTACACCTGCGATGATACTTTGGGCATGAACGCGGTCAGCCCGCCGCTCTCCTGGACGGGAGCACCCGCGGGCACAGTCGAATTCGCGCTCATGATGACCACAATCGCAAACGACGGCACGAAGTATAACTGGGTCCTCTTCCACATTCCCGGCACCGCGACGTCGCTCGGGAAAGGCACCACCGGCGTCGGCACCGCCGGCCAGAGCACCGACGGTCCTGAGCTCAGGTATTATCCTCCCTGCTCCAGCGGCCCTGGCGCCAAGACGTACACTTTCACGCTCTATGCTCTCTCGGGAGTTCCCACGTTCGCCGTTCCTGAGAGCCAGGTCACCGGCGCGATTCTCGCCAGCGCCATCGGCCCCCTGACCATCTCCAGCAGGCAGCTGAACGTAAGTTATACGCGCACCGGGCTTTATTAAGCATGATGAATGGACGCCGGCATCTCCTGCTCTATTTTTTCCTGGCCGGGTTGGTGATCGGCTGTTCCGAATCCGGCCGCCCGGGCCGAGTTGACCCGTGGTACCCAATCGTCGACACGGGGCAGACGTCCTGCTTCGGCCCCGCGAGCCCCGTTTCCTGTCCCGCGGCGAGTGCGCCGTTCTACGGACAGGACGCACAGTTCAACGGGAACCAGCCGAGCTACACGCTCAGCGCTGACGGGCTGACCGTTTACGACAACGTCACGGGCCTGACCTGGCAGAAGAGCCCGGACACCAATGGCGACGGGACTATCGACTCCCTGGACAAGATGACGTTTTCGGAGGCCCAGGCGCGGCCAGCAGTTCTGAATGCATCCCGGTACGGCGGATACGACGACTGGCGGCTGCCCACCATCAAGGAGCTCTACTCCCTGATCAACTTCGCGGGCACCGATCCCAGCGGGGTTTCCGGCAACGACACTTCCGGTTTGGTCCCCTTCATCGACCGGACATATTTTGACTTTGGCTACGGAGACACCGCACGCGGCGAGCGGATCATCGACATGCAGTATGCCTCCAGCACCCGCTACGTGAGCACGACCATGCTGGGGAGCCCGACGATGTTCGGCGTGAACTTCGCCGATGGTCGGATCAAGGGATATACGCTGGATATGAGCTACCAAGGCCCAGGAGATGCCAGGTTCCCCGTGCGGTGCGTCCGGGGTGCCGCATATGGCGTCAACGACTTCGTGGACAACGGCGATGCCACCATCACCGACCGGGCCACCGGGTTGATGTGGGCCAAGGGTGACAGTGCCCAGGGCCTGAACTGGCAGGAGGCCCTGGCCTGGGTGCAGACGAAGAACGCCGAGAACTACCTCGGGCACAATGACTGGCGTCTGCCGAACGCCAAGGAACTCCAGAGCATCCTCGACTACACGCGGGCTCCCGACGCCGTTGATCCCTCGCACCAAGGACCCGCCATTGACCCGGTCTTCACCTGCACGCAGATCACGAACGAGGCTTGCGCCGCCGACTATCCCT
>JAPLJL010000136.1 GCA_026388615.1 Pseudomonadota bacterium
CTTACAGGCCGGCTTCCGGCCCGTAGGGCCTACAGCCCGGAGGGAGGGGAGAGGGCAAGGCTTCAGCCTTGCTGAGAATTGCGTAATGAAAACCAAAAAGAATTGACGAGTGACGATTGATGAATGACGAATGAAAACCTAACAAGAATTAACGAAAGAAGAATCATGTAACGTCATTCCCGTGCAAACGGGAATCCAGGTTGAAAGATGAACTCAAGAAAAACCATTAATTCATATTTTTCCCAATCTACAATCGTCAATCGTCAATTATGTTTGTGGGTTATTTGAATCGTCAATCGTAAATCGTCAATTTAATTGATAGACCAAAAGGGGAGGCATAATGATATTCCCGGAATATAGGGCGAGAAGATTGAGAAGAACTCCGGAGCTGAGGTCCCTGGTGCAGGAAACGCGGCTCTCAATCAAGGATTTCATTTATCCTATTTTTGTTTTCCCGGGGAAAGGGAAGCAGGAGATTCCCTCCATGCCGGGGGTGTATCGTCTGGGGATTGAGGACCTGGCCGGGGAGATCAAGGAGATCGAACAGCTGGGAATCCCGGCGGTGATGCTTTTCGGCCTGCCCAAATTCAAGGACGCGGTCGGGTCGGAAGCCTACAAGGAAAAGGGCGTAATCCAGCAGGCGGTGCGGTCGATCAAAGCTCAGAAGAGCAACCTGGCGGTAATCTGCGACCTTTGCCTTTGCGAATATACCGATCACGGCCATTGCGGCAAACTCGAAAACGGCGAATTGGATAACGACGCCACCCTCGAAATCCTGGCCGAGGTGGCGGTGTCGCAGGCCCGGGCCGGGGCGGATGTGGTGGCTCCTTCCGGAATGATCGATGGCCAGGTGCAGGCCATCCGGGAAGCGCTGGATGAACACGGATTTGAGGGGATTCCGATCATGGCCTATTCGGCTAAATATGCTTCAGCTTTTTATGGGCCTTTCCGCGATGCGGCTCAGTCCGCTCCCCGGTCCGGCGACCGGAAATCCTACCAGATGAATCCGCCCAATGTCCGGGAGGCTATGCGGGAGATCCAGCTTGATATCGACGAAGGCGCGGATATCGTCATGGTAAAACCGGCCCTGGCTTACCTGGATGTGATTGCCCGGGCCCGGATGGAATTCAACCTCCCGATCGCGGCTTATAATGTGAGCGGTGAATACTCGATGATCGAAGCGGCGGCCCGGGCGGGTTTTCTCGAGAGAGAAAGGACGATCATGGAGGTGTTAACGGCCATCAAGCGGGCCGGGGCCGATATCATCATTTCCTATTACGCCAAGGAAATAGCGAAGCTACTCGAGAACAAATAGAATAATGACTAATTTCTAATGTCTAATTTCTAATGTCTAATTTCTAATTAAATCCCAAACCCAAATTTCAAATCACCAATTCGGAAATTAACAAATAAATATTTAGACATTGGACATTTAATCATTGATTAGAAATTCGTCATTAGATATTAGAAATTGATGAATAATACCCCTCCTTTAAGAATCGTGGCCTGGGAGCTTACCCGCCGGTGCGAGCTGAATTGCCGGCATTGCCGGGCCGGCGCCAGCACCGAACACGATCCCCTGGAACTGAATACCGCGGAGGCCCTGCGGGTAATCAAGTCCCTGGCTAGTTTCTCCCGGCCGCTTTTGATCCTCTCCGGGGGTGACCCGATCCTGCGGGAGGATCTTTTTGACCTGATCCAGGCTGCCCGCGATGCCGGTTTGAAAGTGGTTATGGCCCCCACCGGCGCGAATTTGAATCCGGAGATTGCTCAGAAGATCAAGCGGGCCGGGGTGGAACGGTTGAGCATCAGCCTGGATGGGGCTTCGGAAAAAAGCCATGATTCCTTCCGGGGCAAGCCGGGGGTTTTCAATCTGATCATGAAGGGAGTGGATTTTATCCGGGAAGCCGGGCTTTCCTTCCAGGTGAATACCACGGTTACCAAGGCCAATATCACCGAGGTTCCAGAGATATATGATCTGGCCCGGAAGCTCGGGGCCCAGGCCTTTCATATTTTCCTCCTGGTCCCGGTAGGGAGAGGCGAGAATCTCCGGGACTGGGAAATCTCCCCGCAGGAATATGAAAAAACCCTGCTCTGGATCGCGGAAAAAGAAAAGGAAGGGGCTCTGGAGCTGAAGGCCACCTGTGCGCCCCATTATTACCGGATTCTCAAGCAGAAGGGGATTCCGCCCCGGAATCCGGGAGGGCAGGGCTGTCTGGGAGGAAAAAGCTACGCTTTTATTTCGGCCCGGGGCCAAGTCCAGATCTGCGGGTACCTTCCCTTGCCGGCGGGTGATCTGCGGAAGAATGATTTTGATTTTCCCTCCATCTGGACCGGTTCGGAGCTCTTCCGGGCCGTGCGGGAGGTGGATTCCTACCAGGGAAAATGCGGGATCTGCGAATATAATAAAATCTGCGGCGGATGCCGGGCCCGCGCTTTTGCCTTTAGCGGGAATTATCTGGGAGAAGAGCCGTTCTGTCTTTATCAACCGAAGCCCGCAACTGGTAGCCGCAGGCTTTAGCCTGCGAGAGGCGTAGGGCAGGGTGCACGGAGCAGGGGGCAAGAAGAAGATAAAATTTGAAAGTGAAAGGTAAAAAGATTCCTCTGAACTCGAAACCCGAAACTAGAAACCCGAAACCAGAAACCCGAAACCAGAAACCCGAAACCAGAAACCCGAAACCAGAAACCCGAAACCAGACATGGATAAGATTGACGC
>JAPLJL010000436.1 GCA_026388615.1 Pseudomonadota bacterium
CCGGCGGAAAAAACCGCGTTTCTTTTCCCGGGGCTGTTCCTCCACCCGGGGCCCGGCCGGGGCTTCCTGCGGGGATTCCCCGGGAGTAACGTCCTCGGGGCGAACCGTGACATCCCCCTTTTCGTCGATGACAAACCTTCTCCGGTCGGTTACCTTTAAATCCTTGTCTTCTTCTTCTTGATCTTTCATGTTTTATTCACCCCCTATTTCGACTTTAACCAATCCCCCCTTGTCTATGACCAGCCGGAAAACCTGGGCGGATTTCCAATTCTCGGTAATCGGGATTTTGACCAGTTCATCCACCTTGCGTTTCAGGAACCTCGCGCCGAACTTCAGGCTGAAACCGATTTCGGCGAGCCTCCGGACCGCCTCCGGCCCGAACCGGAGCTCCTTTCCCGATTCGGCCAGCTGGCCCCGGATCACGCCCAGGTAACGCTGGGTGATTTCTTCCACTTCTTCCCCGGAAAGGGGGGAAAACACCAGAAGATCGTCGAGCCGGTTCAGAAATTCCAGGCTGAAATGGTTTTCGGTCAGCTGGATCACCGCCTGTTTCACTCCTGCCAGTCCGACGGAATCGGAAAGAAATCCCATCGGTTTCTGCAGGCGCTGGAACTCCCCGGAACCCAGGTTGGAGGTCAAGATGATGACGGCGTCGCTGAAATAAACCTTTTTTCCTCGACCGTCGGTAAGAAAACCCTCATCGAAGACCGAGAGGAAGAGGTTCCAGACTTCCGGGCTGGCCTTTTCTACCTCGTCCAGGAGCACCACCGAGTAGGGATGGTCGCGCAGCTGGTTGGTCAGGATCCCGCCCCGCTCGGAGCCGACAATGCCCCGGGGCATCCCGATCAGCTTGTCCACCGCCAGCGCCCCGTCGCGGTACTCCGACATGTCCACCCGAATAATCCGGTCCTCGGTCCCGAAGAGAAACTCGGCCAGGGCCTTGGCCAGCTCGGTCTTGCCCACCCCGGTCGGACCCAGGAAGAGCAGGACCCCGTCCGGCCGGTTGAACTTTTCCTTGAGCGGGCCCTTGGAGAGCCGGATCCGGCTCGAGAGGGTCCGGATCGCCTCCCGCTGGCCGACCACCCGGCGGGCGAGAACCGTTTCCAGCTGACTGAACCTTTCGTTCACGTCCCGGAAAACCATGTCCCGGGGGATCTGGGTTTCCTGGGAAATGACCTGGATGATATCCTCCCGTTCCACCCTCCGGTTGGCCTTGCCGATTTCCGTTTTGACCGCCGCGGTATCCAGCCAGCCGATGACTTTCTCCGGCAGGCGCACGGCCCGGTTATAGCGCGGAGAAAGCTCCAAGGCGGTTTCAATCGCTTGGGGATCGATGGTCACGGCGTAGTTGGTTTCGATCTGCCGGGAGACCCCGGAGATGATCTCCCGGGTCAGGGCCGGGTTCGGCTCCTCCAGGTAAACCAGCCGGAACCTCCGGGCCAGGGCCTCGTCGTCCTGGAAATACTGTTTGTACTCGGAAGGGGTGGTGGCCCCGATGATCCGGATCTCGCCCTGGGCCAGGCTGGATTTGAGAATGTTGGCGGCGTCGGCCGGCACCCCGAGGGCGGAGCCCGCCCCGACAATGTTGTGCGCTTCGTCGATAAAAATGATCAGGTCGTCCCGCTCTTTCACCTCGCGGATGACCCGTTCGATCCGCTCCTCGAACATCCCCCGGAACATGGTTCCCGCCACCATGCTATTCATCTGCAGATTGATGATTTGGTGGCCTCGGAGGCGGGCGGGGACCGCTTCCGGTTCCAGTTCCAGGGTCCGGGCCAGGCCCAGGACCAGGGCGGTTTTCCCTACCCCGGATTCCCCCAGGATCATGACGGAGTTGGGGCGATCCTTGTGGCAGAGGAATTCGATCATGCGGGCGATCTCTTCCTCGCGGCCGATCACCGGCGGGACTTTTCCCAGGCTTACCTGCCGGTTCAAGTTGACCCCGAATTGTTTGAGGAAAGGCGGGAGTTCGAACCGCTTCTGGCTTTCCCGCTCGAATTCCTCCCGCTTCTTGACCTCGATGATCACCCGCTCCAGGGCGTTCCTGTGGTCTACCCCCAGGCTTTGCAGGATCTGGGCCGGGAGGCATTGTCCTTCCAGGAAGATCGCCACCATGAGATCCGTCGACTTGATCAGCTGGCGTCCGGAACTCTGCACCCTTTCCCAGGCGCTCTGAAACAGCGCCCGGGTCGAGGCCGGCACGCTCATTCCCCCGCCGGTGTATTGGCGGGAGACCTTCAATTTCTCCTTCAGGGCGGTCACCACCTCGCGGGGGTCGATCCCGAGCCCGCCCATCACCTCCGTAAAGAGGGAACCTTCGATCATGGTGAAAGCCAGGAAAATATGCTCCACCCCCAGGAAATAATGCTGGCGCCGCTGGGATTCGAGCACCGCCCTTTCGATAATCTCCCGGGCCCGATCCGAAAGCCGGTCCCGGTAATGAGAAAAATCAATCATTTTGCCTCTATCTTGTTTCTTGTTTTTCTCGCGTTTCTCTTTTAAATCGCAGCCTGAAGGCTGCGGCTACCGTTTTGCTCTTCGCTTTTAACGCTTTGCCCCCTCCGGGCCGTAGGCCCTACCCTCCCTCCGGGCTGGAGGCCCTACGGGCCGGAAGCCGGCCTGTAAGCCCTACGGGCTGGAAGCGGGGCCGGAGGTTATGCTCTTTGCGATCCCAGATCAGGTTTTCATTCGTCAATCGTAAATCGTCAATCGTCAATTTACTCTTTGCGCTATGCGCTTTGCCCCCTGCCTTTTTAATTACGCCGACATCCCCGTCTTCTTCCTCAGCCTCTCGATCCTCTCTTCGATCGGGGGATGGGTGGAAAAAAACCGGCTAATCCTCTGCGCCGAGAGCGGATTCACGATAAACATATGCGCGGTCGAGGGGTTGGCGTCCAGGGGAATCCGCTGCGAATAGGAGGCGAGCTTCCCGAGGGCGGAAGCCAGGCCGTTGGGGTTGCCGGTCAGGTCCGCCGCCCCATCGTCGGCCAGGTATTCCCGGGAGCGGGAAATCGCCATCTGGATCAGCATCGCCGCGAAGGGAGCAAGGATGGCCATGAAGAGAAGGCCGATGATATTATTGCCCTGGCGATTATCACCCCTTCCGCCGAAACCCCCGAAGATCGCGGACCACCGGGCCATGCTCGCCAGGACCATGATCGCCCCGGCGACCGTGGCGGCAATGGCGCAGATCAGGGTGTCCCGATTCTTTACGTGGGTCAATTCATGCGCCAGCACCCCTTCGAGCTCGGCGGAATTAGCCAGTTTGAGCATTCCCTCGGTCACTGCGACCGCGGCGTGCGCCGGGTTTCTCCCGGTGGCAAAAGCGTTGGGCGACTGGCCGGGGATGATGTAAACCTTGGGCATCGGCATTCCGGCCTTCTGGGTCAGGTTGGCCACAATCCGGTAGAGGTCGGGGGCCTGGGCTTCGGTTACCTCCTTGGCTTTGTACATGGCCAGGACAATCTTGTCGGAAAACCAGTAAGAGAAGAAATTCATGACCACCGCCAGGATGAAAGCGATCACGATCCCCTGCCGCCCGCCCGCCATTCCGCCGATCAGGATGAAAAAGCCGGTCAGCGCGCCCAGCAAGAGCACCGTTTTTATCTGATTTCCCATTTTTTTATCCCTCCTGTTATTCCGATAATATTTTGACTACCGGATAACGTTCATCGGTTGCGCCGCTCGTTTCGTCATTCGTAAAACGTATAGCGGTTTCAATAAAACACGCAACCGCAGAACCCAACTGATACGAGCCGCCCAACCGCAACCTTTGGACTTTGAGCTTTGAACTTTCTAGTTTTCCTTCCTCGGATCATACGGATTCATCCGCTCGAACTCCCGGATCAGCTCCCGGGATTTTTCGTCCAGCTTGGCCGGGAGAACTATCTTCACCCGGACCAATTGATCGCCCCGGTTGCTTTTTTTCGCTTCGGGCATTCCATAACCCCGGAGCCGGAACTGCTGCCCGCTCGAAGTCCCCGGCGGGATCGTCATCTTTACCGAGCCCTCCACCGTGGGCACCTCGATCTTGGCCCCGAAAACCGCCTCGGAGAGTGAAATAGGAACCTCGAGACGGATGTCCTTGCCCTGACGGTCAAAACGGGGATGGGGCCTCATCCTAATTGAGAGGAAGAGATCGCCCGGCTGCCCCCCATTCGAGCCTTCGTTCCCCTTGCCCGGCACCCGAACCCGGGAACCCTCATCCACGCCGGCCGGGATCCGGACCTGGATATTCTCGGGCTGGTTCACTCTCCCCATGCCCCCGCATTGCGGACAGGGTTTGTTCCCCTGACCGCCCGAACCCGCGCAGGCGGGACAACTTACCTCCCGGGCCAGGTTGATCTTGGTAGTCACCCCGGAAGCCGCTTCTTCCAAACCCAGTTCCAGGCTGTATTCCAGGTCCTCCCCCTGCGGGTTCCGCCGGCGGAAAGGGCCGGACCCGGTCCGGCCGGAAAACACCTCCTGGAAAATATCGCCCAGCCCGAACCCGCCTCCGCCCGGGTCGCCGAAATCAAAGCGGTAGCCCTGGAAATCCCGCGATCCGCCGGCCCCGGAACGGGCATAGGCGGAATAGGGATCGGACCCCTGGCCAAACCCCTGGAACCGTTCCGAACCGCCCAGGTCAAACTGGCGGCGTTTCTCGGCGTCGGAGAGAACGCTGTAGGCCTCGGAGATTTCCTTGAAGCGCTCCTCCATCTGCTTGTTCCCGGGGTTCATGTCCGGATGGTATTTCCGGGCGAGCTTCCGGTAGGCCTTCTTGATCTCCTCTTCCGAAGCGCCCCGGGCCACTCCTAAAATCTGGTAAAAATCTTTTCCCGCCATTTAATTATAGACGCCGGTTAAAGTAGTTCAGTTCTCCAATTCCCGCGATTAGCTATTTATTTTATACCCGGTTACCCAACAAAAAAACGGGCCGGCCCTTCCCGGGCTTTACCCGCTCCTCCTAATCAGGACAAGACCCAGGAAAAACCTTTGCTCCGAAATCCTGATTTGATATTTTCCATTTACTTGTAGTTGCCCGATTTACGTGTCCCGTCCACTGGCGGGATCGGGCTTCGATAAAAACCGCCGATGAATCGGCATACTACAAAAAATCCGCCTCGGAAAGACGGGGAAACAAATGCAATCGAGCATTTCGGGTTGATCCGGTATTACCAAAATCCTCCCCGCATCGACGATCGAGTCTGAAATTTTAAGTTTTGATCTCAACCTTGATGGGCTGGATCTTCGCTTCCCCGCGCTTGGGCAATCTGACTTCGAGCACCCCGTGCTTGTAGGTGGCCTTGGCCCGGCTCTGATCCACCGAAACCGGAAGGTTGAAATTCCGGGAAAAACTTCCGTAAAAACGCTCGACCAGATGGCAGACATCCTCCTTATCGGTCTTGGCGAGTTTCCTTTCCCCCCGGAGATTCAGGACATCCCCTTTCACCTCAATTTTTATTTCTTCCTTCTTCATCCCGGGAAGCTCGGCTTTGACCACAACGCTGTCTTCCGTTTCGTAAATATCCACCGGGGGACACCAGACTCCCACCCCCGGTTTTTCCCGGGGAACCCGGGCCCTGATCAGGCGCAGGTTTTCCTCGAAAACCCGGTTGATCTTCTCCTGCAGATGGTTCAGGTCCCGGACCTGTTTCATTGGCACTTTCGTTATTCCTTTCTCAATCCCCGTAAATTATACAATATTTCGCATTGCCTGAAATTAATACCCGCGCCTAAGCACATATTTTGTCATTCTAAACCCCCGCATGTTGCGGGGGTGAAGAATCTCTATTCCGAAAAACAATACTAACAGACAATGGTTGGCTTAGATGCATATACTGAGCCCTTCGAGATCCTTCTCCCGCTGGCAGCGGGATTCCCTCGACTGCACTCGGGACAAGCAGGATGACATCGGCCGAAGGGCTCAGGACGACATGCTTTATATTTTAACAGAGTTCGTTATTTCTTCCCCGGATCCTCCACTTCGGCGTCAATCACCTCCCCTTCATCCTTGCGCCCCGGACCGGGGCCCGCTCCCGGCTCACCCGCCCCGGAAGAACCCGGGCCAGGGCCTGGTCCGGCCTGGGCTCCGGACGCCTCGCGGTACATGATTTCCGCCAGGCGGTGAGAAGCCTGTTCTCAGTGAGAATCTTCTCGGTATTGTAGATCAGGGTATCCAGGTGATTCCTGGCTTCAATCTGCTGCTTCCGCTTTTTATCCTCGTCGGCATGGGCTTCGGCGTCCCGGACCATCTTTTTGATTTCGTCCTCGTTGATCCCGCTCGAAGCCGTTATCGTGATCTTCTGCTCTTTCCCGGTAGCCTTGTCCTTGGCCGAAACGTTAACGATCCCGTTGGCGTCGATGTCAAAGGTCACCTCGACCTGCGGTATGCCCCGCGGCGCCGGGGGCAGGCCCACCAGGTGGAACCGGCCCAGGGTGCGGTTGTCCCGCGACATCTCCCGTTCCCCCTGGAGCACGTGGATCTCCACCGTGGTCTGGCTGTCCGCCGCGGTAGTGAAGATTTCGCTCCGGCGGGTGGGGATGGTGGTGTTCCGCTCGATCAGCCGGGTCATCACCCCGCCCAGGGTCTCGATCCCCAGGGAGAGGGGGGTCACGTCGAGCAGGAGGACATCCTTCACCTCGCCGGCCAGGACCCCGGCCTGGATGGCGGCTCCGACCGCGACCACCTCGTCCGGGTTCACCCCTTTATGGGGCTCCTTGCCGAAGAGCTCCCGCACCAGCGCCTGGACCCGGGGGATCCGGGTAGAGCCCCCGACCAGGACCACCTCGTCGATGTCCCGGGTTTCGATCCCGGCGTCTTTGATGGCCTGTTTGCAGGGGTTCACCGATCTCTGGATGATATCTTCCACCATTTGTTCGAATTTGGCCCGGGAAAGCTTGACATTCAGGTGTTTGGGCCCGGAGGCGTCGGCGGTAACGAAGGGTAAATTGATCTCGGTCTCCGGGACCGAGGAAAGCTCGATCTTGGCCTTCTCCGCCGCCTCCTTCAGGCGCTGGATGGCCATCCGGTCCTTGGAAAGGTCAATGCCCTGGTCTTTCTTGAATTCATTGATCAACCATTCAATGATTCTCTGGTCGATATCATCCCCGCCCAGGTGGGTATCGCCGTTGGTGGATTTGACCTCCACGACCTTGTCGCCCACCTCCAGGATGGAGATATCGAAGGTTCCGCCCCCGAAGTCATAAACCGCGATGGTTTCGTCCTTTTTCTTATCCAGGCCGTAGGCCAGGGCCGCGGCGGTGGGCTCGTTGATGATCCGGAGAACGTTCAGGCCGGCCACCTTGCCCGCGTCCTTGGTTGCCTGCCTCTGTGAGTCGTTGAAATAGGCGGGAACGGTAATCACGGCGTCGTTGACCTTCTCGCCCAGGTAATCCTCGGCCGCCTTTTTCAGTTTCTGCAGGATGGCCGCGGAGATCTCGGGCGGGGTTAACTGCTTGCCCTTGATATCCACCACGACTTCTCCGGTCTTATTGGCCAAAACCTTGTAGGGAACCGTCTTGATCTCGCTGCCCACCTCGTCAAACCTCCGCCCCATGAACCGTTTGATCGAATAAACGGTGTTCTCCGGGTTGGTAACCGCCTGCCTTTTGGCCACCTGTCCCACCAGCCGTTCGTTATCCTTGGTGAAAGCCACCACCGAAGGGGTCAGCCGATTTCCTTCCTCGTTGATGATAACCTTGGGATCTCCTCCCTCCATGATCGCGACCACGGAGTTGGTGGTTCCGAGGTCGATTCCTATTGTCTTAGGCATGATTTCAATCTCCTTTCTTAAAAAAACAATAATATAGGTAAATCCGCGTTATGGGTTTAAGCTAATCATTAAAAGCCTGATGTCAAGGAATCCCAAGAAATTTTCCGGCCCCGGATTCACCCGGTGCAGGAAACTGCCCAACCTATGGAAATCACTATAATATTCTTAATATTCGCAATGATCTTTATTTCGACTTTTCCTGGTATTAATCAACATAGGTAGGCTCTCGCGGGTTTTCCCTGTCACACCACCGTGCATCCGGGTCCGTACCCGGCGGTTCGGACTGGTTAAGCAGCCCTTCCTCACTTCCAATTTCGGAAGACCCAGCGAGCGAAAATAGGCATCAGGAAGGGCAAAGGAAAGAGCCGGGCTGCGGCGGGTAGGTCCCTTCCAAAAGCTGTTCCCGAATCTCCGGCCAGCGTTCCTTCAGGTACCCCGTCAACTCGTTGACGGTCATTCCGTCCACTCCGGGGCCACCCTGGTTTGCCTTGACTCGCTTCAGCGCTTTCC
>JAPLJL010000404.1 GCA_026388615.1 Pseudomonadota bacterium
CCGCCAGCAACCCTTTTTCCGCGAAGCTGAAGTAGCCGTCCTTGCCCACCACGATATGATCCAGGATCCGGATGTCCATCGGGCGGGCCGCCTCGGCCAGGGCCTGGGTGAGCCTTTTGTCCTCAGGGGACGGCTCCGAGTATCCGCTCGGGTGGTTGTGGACCAGGATGATCCCGGCGGCCTTATGCTTCAAGGCCGCCTCGACCAGCCGGCGGGGATACATCACCGTATGGTCCACCGTGCCTTCCTGGATGATCTCGTGGCCGAGGACCCGGTTCTTGGTGTTCAGGTAAATGGCCAGGAAAACCTCGTGGTCCAGACCGGAGATCCTGACCCGGGCGAAATCGATCGCGGCCTGGGGCGAGGAGACCAGGTCGCGGCCCTTCATCCCCTCGGACAGGTATTTCCCCTGCAGTTCCTTGACCAGCCGGACGAGCGTGGCGGAGGCGGGACCGATTTCTTCGACGGCCTCCAGCTCCTCCTGGCCGGCGTCGAGGACTCCGGAGAGATTCCCAAATCTCTTGATCAGTTGCTTGGCGATGGGCTTGACGTCACACCGGGGGATGGCGTAGGTGAGCAGAAGCTCGAGCAGTTCATAATCCTGAAAACCTTCCGCGCCCCCCTTCCCGAACCTCTCGCGCAGGCGTTTCCGGTGCCCGAGGTAAAGCGGCTTTTCCTCCATATTACTTCACCCGCCGCCCTCCCCGGCAGGGCCTCCTATCAAACAACGACCGCAGACTGCGGACCGCCGACCGCCGCTAAATCAAATGAACGAAATGAACGTTCCTAAAAATCCTAACGTTATTAATGAAAGAAACCGTGAGCCTTGAATCTTGAGTCCTTGTTTTTGATTTTCATTCCGCACTCCGCATTCCGCATTCCGCAATCAATCAATGTTCCCCGAACTCGCCCCGGACCAGCTCGAGGGCGTGGTAGAGCACCGGCTCCAGGAACTCGACACATTCCCGGACGGCCTTGGGGCTTCCAGGCAGGTTGATGATCAGGGTTTTCTTGCGGATCCCGGCCCGGCCCCGGGAAAGGATCCCGTGCGGGGTTTTTTTGAAGCTCTCGGCCCGGAGGTGTTCGGCGATCCCGGGCATCTCCTTCTCGATCACCGCCAGCGTGGCTTCGGGGGTCACGTCGCGGGGAGCGGGCCCGGTACCCCCCGTGGTCATGATCAGGGCGATCTCGCCCCGGTCGGAGAATTCCCGGAGCTTCTTTTCGATCAGCGGCTGTTCGTCGGGGATGATTTCCAGGAACGGAACCGCGAAGCCCTTCGCCTCCAGGAGCTCCTTCAGGATGGGACCGCTGGTGTCTTTCCGCTGGCCGGTAGAGCCTTTATCGCTGATGGTCATAACTACGCAGGCAAATTTGTTCATGTTATCTGTTCCGTTTCGGTTTCGGTGTCAGTGTCGGTGTCAGTTTGCTCATTGCTCATTGCTCATTGCTGTTTTTATGCTGGCGGTACACGATCCGGAAGGCAAGGAAGATACAAACCAGCGCGGGGATGGTGACCACACCGAGAATGGTGATGTAAGGCCGGGTCACAATCAGCGAGGGCAGGAAAGCCGATGTCACCCAGAAAAGGAAGATCGCGATCAACGGATAATAATCAACTCGGTGCTTCATAGAATCACCTCACACAGATTCAAACAGATCAAGACGGATTCAAACGGATTTATCATATCTGTCTGCATCCGCTTCCCTTCTGTTTGCATCCATTTCTTTCCGTTTGCATCTGTTTCCTCACTAGATGCCCCCCAAAGTCAGGTTGATAGGATTGGGGATCAGGGGAAGGAGCATGGTCCCGTATATGCCGAAGAAGATAAGAATCCCCACTTCGAGCAGGAGCAGAATCCCGTAGAAACGGAGCGTCGCCCAGGTCTGCCCGTAGCGTTTCTCCATCACTGTAAGTTTTTCGAAAACCAGGGCGAAGAGAAAAATCAGGAGGAACCAGCCCATGAAATTGGAAAGCGGAATCGAGAAGATGTTGAT
>JAPLJL010000098.1 GCA_026388615.1 Pseudomonadota bacterium
CCACGATCCGGTCGGCGGCTTTCTGCTTCCGCTGCCGGTAGGCCTCGGACTGGTACTCGGGGTCGGTGGGCCGAGGCCATTTATCCTTAATCGGGGCGATCACGGTGATGGAATGCTGACCGGGAGGGCAGATCGAGGGATCATCCATCGACGGGATATAGACGGCATAATTTTCTCCCCCGAAGTCATTGGGGTCCTCAATGAACATCTCGATGGCGCGGGCGCCGGGCGGGATGGCGGCGGCGTCTACGCCGATGTAAAGCACAATGGCGCTTAAAGTCGGAATATGTTTCTGGGCCCATTCCATCCGCTTGGCCTTGATATGGCGGGGCCTGACCGCGTCCCCGTAAAGATTCCAGACTGTGCCGTTGTAAACCACCCGCTCGGACATGATCTCGGTGCCGTCATCCAGGCGGACCCCATAGGCCTGGCCCTTGAACATCAGGATCTCGTCCACTTTGTGCCGGTAGATGATCTGGCCTCCCCAGCGTTCGAAAGATTTTTCGAGTTTGTTGGGAAGCATCTGGGGGTCGCCGGAGGGATAAGAGGCGCCGCCCTCGTGAATATCCACGAACATGGCCGCGGCCAGGGCCGCCGGGCTTTCCGCGATGTTGGTGCAGGCGAATGTCCCGGTGAGGATATCAAAAAACATCGAGGCCTTGGGGTCGGTGATGTGCTTGTTGATCAGGTACTCGGTGTTGCGGAACAGCATGGTCCCGAGATTCATGGTGCCGAGGGGATTCTTGAAGAACATTTTGGCCCCCTCGATCAGGGGCATTTCCGTCGGGGGCATCGGCATTTCGTTCTTGGCCACCATGGCGTCGTAGATTTTATAGAGGTCCATATAAAAGGCCCGGAGTTCATCCTTCTGATGGGGGAAAACCTGGGCCAGCTCGGCGAAATACTTCTCGAAGTTGCGCCAGAAGGTGACTTCCTTGCCGTAGACGTGCAGGCGGTAGATAGACTCGTGGAGGATCATGTCGATCTCCTCCTCGAGCTCGTTCATGACGAAGCGGTGGGTGTTGTAGCCCTTCGGGGAGAAGCCGAAGAGCATGGCCGCACCCACGTCCATGGAAACATCATGGCGGCGGACGTGGGAGACGCAGCCCCCGGGGAGAAAATGCTGGTCTACCGCCAGGACCTTGAGCCCCCGCTTGGCGAGAAGGGCGGCGGCGGTGATCCCCCCGATCCCGGCCCCGACTACGATCACGTCATAGCGATCCTGGATGATGGAGTTGTTCAGGATTTCCAAGGTTTTCCTCCTCCAATCAAATATGTGTCATTGCGAGCCCGCAGGGCGCGGCAATCCGGTTTTTCAACCGGTGGAACTGAGATTGCTTCGTCACTTCGTTCCTCGCAATGACTTCTCCCGGGGTTTATAAGCAGAATGAATGAACCTTCTGAACATAAGTCTTAATTATTTATCGACCGCGGGAATATGGTAGCCCCCGAGCAGCAGCCGCCGGGCGCTGTTCTTCAGGATCGATCCGGTCATTCCCTTGATATTAAATTCGCTTCTGACGAAAGCCAGGGCGTCCCGCAAGGCCTTCAATTCGTCGCCGAAACTATGGGCGTGAAACAAGCCGGGCTGGCCGCGGGTGTCGGAGGCCACCGTGGCTTTCATCCGCAGGGGATTGAACTGGTCCAGCGAGGTTACCATCTCGGGGCGGATCGATTTTTTATAAAGCGCGAAAGCGTCGGCTCCCTGCTTGATCCCCTCGATGACCGCCGCGCCGGCGTGGCCGCCGCTGGCCAGGGCGCAGGAAAGGCCCTCGCCGCCCTGGTGCATCAGCCCCATCGCGTCGCCGACCATCAGGACCCGGCCCCGGCCGGGGAAAAACCGGTTCATGGGGGTCATGGTGTTGGCCATGCAGCCCTCCGTGGCCAGTTCGCTCTTGATGCTCAGGCCGAAATTCTTTTTCAGAAACTCGATCAGGGCTTCGAACTTATTGGATTTCTGACCCACGAGATAGGCACAGCCGATGATGATCTGGTCATCCTTCAGGTTCAGCCAGGGGAAGGGACCCATGCCCGGGACCAGGAACCAGTACAGATAACGGTTGTCGGCGTCAATCTTGCCCTCGTAATATTTCTGGATGGCGGAAGCCCAGGTCAGCCCCTCATAAACCTCGGGAGCGAAACTGCGGATGACGTGCGAGTTGGCCCCATCCGCGCCGATGACGTACCTGGCCGCTACCTGGACCTGGGTTTTTTTCCTTTCCAGGGTAACCTCGATTTCATCGCCTTTTTCCTTCAGGCCGACAAAGAGGGTTTCGTCCTCCAGGTCCGCCCCGGAGGCCTTGGCCAGGAAATGATCAAATGTGTTTCTCCAGACATAGGGCTGGTAGCAGTTTACATCGGTAAAAATCGTCCCAACGGAAGGGAAATAGAAGGCCATGCCCCGGGAGAGGTAAGGCTTGCCGTAAACGCTTTCCGGGATCGGCCCGAAGTTTTCGTAAATATAATTCTGGGAGTTGTTCGCGATTATTCCGGAACAGGCTTTGCGGCGGGGGAGCTTCTGCTTGTCGATCAGCAGGGTTTTCAGGCCTCCGTCACGGCATTTCCTGGCTGCCGAGGAACCTCCCGGACCTGATCCGACGACTAAAACATCATATCTTTCCATAATTTCCCTCCCAACCACGATTACGGAGAAAAACCTTATATTGAAGATTTTATATATTAAATAATTATAGATATAGCAAAGTCAAGCAAAATTTTACTAAGAAAAAAAAGTACTTGACAAAGAATTAAATTTATTAGTTAAATTGATTGACCAGTCAAATTAAAAATTGAACAAACGGACAAGATCAAAATACAATATTTCTTTATCCAAGTTCAGAAAAATATGCAGAAAAACGGTGGAAATATATCGGGGGATAAACATTCAGTAAAAGGAAAAGGGGGAATTATGAAAAATGTTAAGCTGTTTTTGATTTCTTTCCTTTTATTAATGATGTCTGCGGGAAATGCCGGGGCCGGTTATTACAGCATTTATGGCCTTGGCTCCCGGGCTTCCGGAATGGGGAGCGCCTACATCGCCCTGGCCGACGACCCCAGCGCGAGTTATTACAACCCGGGGGCTCTTTCCGAATGCGGTGAAGGAAAACTGGAAATGATTGTGCTGCGGACATTTTCCCAGCTCAACGTCGAATTTGACGACGCCAGCGGCACCTTGCTGGCCCAGGCGCGGAAGAAGGGCTTTTCTGATCTTCAGTCTTACCGGAACTGGACCAAGAATGTGACCGAGCTGACCATCCTGGGATTGGGCCTGGCCATGCCCATCTGGAAGAGCCCGCTCCTGAAAAACATCGAGTTCGGGATGTCCTTCTCGGCGCCGCTTTCCTGGGCGGCCCGGTTTTATTTCGTGGAATCTGCCGATCCGATCTTCCTGGAATATTTCAACCAGGCCCAGAAGTTCAACATCGTGGGCGGGATGAGCTATGACATCGACGGCATTTTCAAGTCCCTGGGCGACATGGACATCCCCGGGGTCTCCGTGGGCTTCGGGGTCAACGCTTTTGTGGATGGAAATGGAACGATGAAGATGATGCCTACCGACTTCAAGCTCTGGCTCCCTTATGACTACGCGATCATCGGCGGCCTTCTCCTCCAGCCGTTCCAGCATTTTGACAACCGTTTACTCCGAGACCTGAAACTGGGAGCCACTTATCACCAAGCAATGATGCTGGATATTACTTTCGATCTGGGATTGATCTCCAACGGTTCGGGAGGATACGCGGTGGGAGGATCATTCAGCTCCTACGACCTCTACTTCCCGGAAGAGCTGGGTTTCGGGGTGGGATTTGCCCCCCTGAAAAATCTCGCCGTCGATTACGACCTGGTGAGGTCCGGATGGTCTGGCTACAAACCGCCCTTCACCTACGCTCCGCCGGGAAGCCCGATCGCCGCCCTGATGGGCACTCCTTTCGACTTTAAGACCTACAAGCTGAACGATATCTGGATCCACCGGATCGGGGCCGAATACACCCTGGCCAAGGATTACAAGTTCCGTCTGGGCTACAACTTCCGTCCCACCCCGATATCCTCAGCGATGGCCCAGAGAGCCAACATCCTCGATAGCAATACCAATGTGATTTCCTTCGGCCTGGGTTACAACTTCACCGGGCTGACCGTTAATCTTCACTCCCAGGTCCGGATGATGGCGAACCGGACCATCCGGAATAACGGCAGTTCCATCAAGTCGGGAGGAAATGTCTGGAGCACCGGGATGACGCTCTCACGGGAATTCCAGACCAAATAAAGGAGGAAGGAATCAATCAATAAGTTTCGATAGCAAACATCATTGTCTATAAATCATTAAGGAGGGGATTATGACATTGAAGGTCCTTGAACCGATCAAAGTTGGGAAGCTGACCATCCGGAACCGTTTCCTCATGGCTCCCATGCTCACCCAGTTGAGCTCACCCGACGGGCACACCACCTCCCGAATGGTGGATCACTATCGGCGGCGCGCCGCGGGCGGGGTGGGGGCGATTACCATAGAAATTCATTTTGTCCGGGACGATGGAAAAGTGTGTTACTCGGGACACCGGGGAGAATCCGGCGGTCTGCCCGATATTGGGGATGATTCCTATATCCCCGATGTCGCCCGCATCGTCCAAGGCATTCATTCGGAAGGGGCGGTGTGCTTCCTGCAGCTGGGTCACCTGGGCAAGTTCGGCCGGGGCGAGATCCTTCCAGCGGTTTCCGAGTCCTCACCCCCGGTGTTTACCCCCGCCATATTGAAGGAACTTTCCACCCAGGAGGTGGAGGATTATATCCAGCTTTACGTGGATGCTTCCTTCCGGGCCAAGCAGGCGGGTTGCGACGGGGTGACGATTCACAGCTCCCATGGATTTTTCCACATGCAGTTCATGTCTCCCCACTCCAATCTCCGGACCGACAAGTGGGGCCAGGATAAAATGCTCTGCGCCAAGGAAACGATCAGAAGGATCAAGGAGAAATGCGGGAAGGATTATCCGATTGTCTACCGGATCAGCGGCGACGAGTTTTACGGGGACTTGGGGATTGATGACGGGTACGGCGTCGAGGATTTTAAGAAAATGGTTCCCGAATTGGCGAACGCCGGGGTGGACATGCTCGACGTGACCGGCGGTACGGTGGACACCAATAAGTGGATCATCCCGAGCGGGCAGGTCAAGCCGGGCTGTTTCCTGCACCTGGGCGCGGCGGCCAAGTCGGTGACCAAGATTCCGGTCAGCTGTGTCGGCCGGATCAACACCCCGGAGCTGGCCGAAAAGGCGATCCAGGAAGGGAAATGCGACATGGTCACCCTGGGCCGGGCGCTCTTCGCCGACCCGGATTTCGTCAAGAAGATGGCGGAAGGCCGGCCCGAGGATATCCGGAAATGCCTCGCCTGCAATCATTGCATCAATTACAGCAAAAACCTGATTGATGGCCAGCAAAAGGGAAGCATCGTGAAATGTGCGGTCAACGCCGAGCTGGGCCGGGACGAAGAATACGCAATCAGGCCCAAGGCCAAAAACCGCTGCAAGAAAGTTTTCGTCGCCGGCGGCGGTCCCGCCGGGATGGAAGCGGCCCGGGTGGCGGCTGAACGGGGGCATAATGTCACCCTGTTCGAAAAGTCGGATCGTCTGGGTGGACAGATGTTCGAGGCCTCGGTGCCCCCGGGGAAAAGCGAGATGATAAACCTGGTCGAGTATTTGACCACCCAGATAAAGAAACTGAAGGTCAAGGTGAAAATGGATACCCCGCTCACGGAGGAAATCCTGGAAAAGGAAAAACCTGAGGTTCTGGTGATCGCCACCGGCAGCCGGCCGATCAAGCCGAGGATTCCCGGCTTGGAAAAGGCGGTTTTGGCCAAAGACGTTCTGCTGGGAAAAGTTAAAACCGGGGAAAATGTCGTGATCATCGGTGGTGCTTCCGTCGGCTGTGAGACCGCCTGCTGGCTCCGGGAGCAGGGAAAGAACGTCCAAATCATTGAAATTCTGCCCCAGGTCTGCTCGGAGTCGCCGATCCTGGAGAAGTTCAATATGATTCAGCGGCTCACGGGATCGGGGGTGTGCTTGAACTGCAGCACCATCGTGAAGGAAATCACTGAGAAAGGGGTGGTGGTGGAATCCGGGGGCGAGAATAATACCATCGAAGCGGACACCGTGATCATCGCGGTGGGGGCCGTGTCCAACAAGGAATTATGGTCGGCGAAAGGCTCCGGGAATGTCACCGAGTTTATCGCCCGGGTGGGCGATGCCACCAAACCCGGATTGATCGTTGACGCGATTCATGAAGCCAGCGCCGTGGCCAGAGATTTTTAAAGAAGTTATAAATAAAAGGTGAAAGGTCAAAGATAAGAATAAGAGGATAAAAAGGAAAGGTAATGGGTATGGAAGAAATCAAGGCGATTGACATCATGAACCACCCCGGGGAGGCCGGGCGGAAACCCCCGGAGAATCCCTTCGAGTTCGAGGAATTCAAGATTATGACCCGGACCACCTTCAAGACGGTTTTCAAGGGGTTTGTGCCTCCCAAGGAGGTGATGGAGCAGATGGCCGGCTTCGGCGGGCACCGTTCCACCGCCGACCTGATCCGGACGATGGACCAGTACGGATACGATAAGCTGGTCATCTCCTGCACCAAGATGTGGTCCTATTACTGGCATCACAAGCTGATCGTGGACTACAGCGTGGACACGGTGGGGCAGATCGTCCAGGAGGCCAAGGGCCGGGTGATCGGGGGGGCCGGGTACAATCCCTTCCGGATCGAGGATAGCCTCCGGGACATCGAGCGGGGGGTGAAGGAATACGGGTTCAAGTATGTCTGGTTCCACCCGATCAGCTTCGGGCTTTCCCCGAAAGATGCCCGGTGTTATCCCTGCTACGCCAAGTGCAACGAGCTCGGGATCCCGGTGGGGGTGCAGGTGGGGCAGTCGGCCGAGGTCCTCCCGAGCGATGTGGGGCACCCGATGGAGATGGACGCGGTGGCGATCGATTTTCCCAACCTGAAGATCAACCTTTCCCATACCGGCTGGCCCTGGACGGACGAGTGGTGCTCGATGCTCTGGCGGCACCCCAATGTTTACGGGGATATTTCCGCTTATTTCCCCAAGGCGCTCGACGAGCGCCTGATCCGCTTCATGGACGGGGGCCGGGGCCGGGACAAGGTCCTCTTCGGGACCAACGGGATCAGCCTGATCCGCTGCATCGAGGAGTTCCGGCAGATGCCGCTCAAGGACGAAACCAAGAGGATGGTGCTCCGGGAGAACGCCATCCGTTTCCTCGGTCTCGAGGATTAAAGGAGGTTAAGAAAATGGCGAAGGATTTCGAGGAATTCGGGAAGATTACCGAAGCGGCTTTAAAAAGACTGCAGAGCAAGGTCGGAACGGAGCGGGACAAAGTGCCCGATTTTGTCCGGAAGCTGGCCTGGGCCAAGTATTTCATTCCTTTCGGGCTGGTGGACCGGGTCCTGACCGAGGAGCTGGCTATCCGCTACGCTCTCGGGATCGCCCATCTCTCCCCGCTTTTTTACGACGAGGAATACGCCAAAAAAACCCGCTGGGGCGGGAGGATCTGCCCCCCGGGGATGCTCTCCCTGACCGAGCGTTGCAATGGGGCGATGGAGGGGCTGCCCGGCGTGCATACCATCTGGCGTCAGTCCACTTACGAATGGAAACGGCCAATGATGATCGGAGACCTGCTGGACACCCACACCTTTCTGATTGCGGCGGAAGAGATCCCGAGCAAATTCGCCGGGGGCAAGGCGGTGCTTCAGAAGTACGAGACCCGCGTGAAGAACCAGAAGGGCGAGGATGTCGGCACATACATGACCGAGTGGCACCGGTTCGAGCGGTCGAGCTCGAAGAAAGCGGGCAAATACGATGATATCAAGCTGGCCGAATACACCAAAGAAGACCTGGCTAAGATATATGAAGATTACGGGAAAGAAGTGATCAGAGGCGCGGAGATCCGCTACTGGGAAGATGTCCAGGTCGGAGAAGAGATTCCTTTTCTAATCAAGGGCCCGACTACCCAGACCAGCAAGTTCGCCTACGAGTCGGTGATGTCGCCGGGAGGCTGGATTGTCGGGCATCACCTCTGGAACATGCAGATCATGGCCCAGCCCAAGCTGCCTTTTTACAACGAACAGGGGGTGCCGGAGCCGCCGGTGGCCATC
>JAPLJL010000039.1 GCA_026388615.1 Pseudomonadota bacterium
CCCAAGAACGAGACCCAGCACGGTTACCTTTCCGAACATCACAGCTTCGGCCAGACCGAGAAGGTGGCCGGGGATTACGCCGAAGATCTGGCCGCTTACATGCTGGCCACGATTCTGGGGGTGGATTTCGATCCGGACAAAAGTTACGACACCAAGAAGGAAATCTGGAAAATCAGCGGGCATATCGTCGTCACCCGGAACATCACCCAGTCGGCCACCTGCGATAAGAAGGGCCTCTGGACCACGGTAGTGTCCGCCGCGGTGTTCCTAGATTAAACCGCCGCGAAATTTCTAATATCTAATTCCTAATTTCTAAATATCGATAATTTCCAATGACCAAAAAAGATGGTTAATGATTTGAAAATTTGTCGTTGGACATTTTGGTTTTAAGCGTTGATTGGAAATTCGTCATTAGAAATTAGAAATTGAATATAAAATTATCAAATGAGTTCTAACAAAGGATTCCTCGGCCTCAACCATCCCTATAAATCATCCCGGGTAGTGGTCATCCAGGCTCCCTACGAAAGGACTACCTCCTACATGAGAGGAACCGTCCGGGGGCCCAGGAAGATGATTGAAGCTTCCGGGCAGGTGGAATTCTTTGACGAGGAATTATGGACGGATCCCTCCCGTCTGGGAATCCATACTCCCGCGCCGTTGAATTTCACCGGCCGAAAACCCGAAGCGGCTCTGGGGATGATTGCCCGGGAGGTCGGGAAGTCTTTTCGCGCGGGGAAGTTCCCGGTTCTGCTGGGAGGCGAGCATACGGTGACCGCCGGGGCGATTCAGGGGCTGAAAGACGAGGCGGATTTTTCGGTTTTGTATTTTGACGCCCACCCGGACCTCCGGTACGAATATGAAGGGAGCAAATATAGCCACGCCTGCGCCGCCCGCCGGGTATACGAAATGAATCCGAACCTGGTGATTTTCGGGGCCCGGACTTTTTGCGAGGATCAGGCCGAATTTTTAAAACAGAACCCGGTCCCGATTTTCTGGGCGCATGACCTGGCCCGCTCGCCCCGGCTCTGGGATAAGATTGTCCCCGCGCTGAAACCCAACGTTTACCTTTCCATCGATCTCGACGGCTTTGATCCGGCGATCATGCCGGCGGTGGGAACCCCGGTTCCGGGGGGGATCGGCTGGTACGACTTCTTAAATCTGGTGAAGAAGGTGGCGAAGAAACGGCGGATTATCGGGTGCGACGTGGTCGAGCTCCGTCCCCAGAAAGGTTTTGAATTTTGCGATTTTACCGCCGCCCGCCTGCTCTACCGGGTTCTCGGGTATGCCCTGCACAAAGAGTTGAAGGTCAAGATATAGTCGTCATTTCGAGGCGTCGCGAAGATCGATTGGGACGATGAAGCAATCTCGATTTTTGAATATTTCGCGTAGCCGCAGCCTTCAGGCTGCGACATAGACTTGTTGATTTCGAACTGAAAAAACTTTAAGCAGGAGTGGCTTTTTTCATCAAATATCTCTTGATCCCGCCGATATTCAGGATGTAAGACCCCGAGTATTGGGGAAAATCCTTCACCACCGGGATATCCGCAGCCAGCAATTTTAAAATCTCAAAGGGCTCCGCGTCTGGGGTGAATTTCAGAATCTTCTCGATCGCTTTGACCCAGAGCCGGTGTTGCTTCCGGCACTCCTCAAAAACGGTTTTGTCCCGGGAAGGACCCAGGTGGGTGAAGACCACCATTTCCGGTTTCAGGCGTTCCAGGCGGGCGATGGATTTCAGGGAAAGCTCGAAGTCATACTCGGGGGCGGGAGCTACGAGATAAAGCGGGGCTCCCGGGTAAAGGCATCCCAGGGTATCGCCGGAGAAGAGGACCTTTTCCTTTTCCTCGAACAGGCAGATATGGTAGCGGGCGTGTCCGGGGGTATGGAGAACCTGCCACCGGGTTTTCCCCAGCGCGATTTCGTCGCCGTCGGTCAGCGGATGAATCTGGGCTTCCGGGATCGGGATCATCTCTCCGATGATGTCGATGGCCGCCCCGTAGGTGCGCCGGGCGCTCTGGTTGATGCGCTCGGGATTGATTAAATGGGGAGCGCCGATTTCATGGACGAAAACGATCAGATTGGGATTTTCCCGCGCCAGGTAACCGGCGGCCCCGGCGTGATCCAGGTGGATGTGGGTGGTGATCAGGCATTTCAGGTCCTGTGGGTGCACTCCCAGGGCCGCGAGGCCCTGGATCAGTTCCTGGGCTT